>JANNLP010000311.1:0-2845 GCA_031396905.1 Gemmataceae bacterium | reverse complement strand
GCACCGGCAAAGTCGCGCGGACCCTGGACCCGGGTTGGAGCGCGAGCCAAGTCGAATTCACCGCCGACGGCTCAGCGCTCATGTTGGTACGCGGGACGAGCGCCTCGTCCCCCAATGACGCACCGCCGGCGAACAAATTGTCCGACTTGGTAAAGTCACGCAGTTCCCCGGCGGTAAATTTGGCCAGCGAGGTTGTCGTATGGGACCTGACGACCAACTCGATACGCCATCGCTGGCCCGTGCAACGATATTGGGCGGTCCTCGCTAGCCGGGGTGGTGACCGCGTTGCCTATGCCCACGATGATCGCATTCGAATTGTGGATGCGACTTCAGGTCAACAGGTTGCCGAATTGGAGGGGCCGGTCGACCGATCGGGACGCTTTTCGATGGCGTGGGACGGCTTGGCGAGACACTTGGCGGTGCGGTCGCACAAGGCGATTCAAATTTGGAATGTGGAATCTCAGCGTGTGAGGCACAGTATTGATGTTCCGGCATTAGACATGCGAGAGTTGGAAAAGATCATGCCCCTCATTGCCACGGTATTCGACCCGGTCTTCTTGCGTCCGGATGGCGAAATGGTCATGGCCAGCCCCGGGAATGCGAATGTCAAGGGAGCAGACGGAATGCCGGAGTCGCGGCGATTGTCTGCTTGGAGCGTGCCCGGCGGGGCCGAGGTTTTCCAACTGACCGCCAAACAAATGACCGCGCGGCTGGTATTTGGCCCGAAGTCACGTTTCGTCATCAACCGCGACGCGAATATTGAGTTGATCGACGCACGGGGCGGAACAAGTCTGGCAGTGCTCCGCGGTCACACAGCCAATGTGCATCAGGCGCGGTTCTCACCGGATGGCCGCCGGCTTTATTCCACGGCGGGCGACAAAACCATCCGAGTGTGGGACATCAGCCCCTGGGCGACTGAAATCCCGTAACGCTCGTCAAGTCTCGCGGCACCTACTGTTTGGGAGGTGCTGCCATGATGCGTAAGACTCGGTCAATGCGGCGTCATTTTCGACCACAATTGCCACATTTGGAACAACGGCTGGCCCCGGCGACGTTCACAGTCACCAATCTCAACGACGATGGCGCCGGCTCGCTGCGGCGAGCGGTCGATGACGCGAACACGTTGCCGGGGGCGGATAGCGTCACGTTCGACCCATCGGTCGTCGGCGTCATCACGCTCACCAGCGGACGCATCTACATGGGCGGCTCACTGTCGATCTTCGGGCCCGGCGCGTCAAAACTCGTCATCAGCGGCGGCGGTCAGTACCAGATTTTCAACACATTGTTCGGCTCCGGCCCCCGGCTCATTCAAGGGTTGGAACTGACCAACGGGCGAGGCCAAGATGTTTTCGGCGACTTCGGTCCCGCCGGCGCGGTCAGCGTTCACCACGATGCGGTGACACTCCGGCAATGCGTTCTTTCCAACAACACCGCTTCAAGTGGCGGCGCAATCGAGATCGGTTTCTCGACCGGCCAACTGCTGATCGAAGACTGTCAATTCTTCGGCAACTCCGCCGCTCGCGGCGGCGCAATTGCCAGCGACTCCAGCTCTCTCACAATTCGCCGATCGAGTTTCTCGGCCAACACGGCCACGGGGACGAGCTCTGCTCTGGGCGGCGGTGCAATCTACGCTCGCAGCCTCGTGCTCGAGAACTCCACGGTAGCCAACAATACTGTCTTGGGTACCGCGCCAGGCAGCGGCATCCACCTTTACACCGAGGACGACGACGTCGTGCTGCTCGCCGGCAATACCATCGCCGGCAACTCTGGCACCAGCGGCCTCTGCGGCGCGCTCACAATCAGCACTGACGACAAGGCCCTGGCGGTAGTCCGCAATTGCACGATTTCCGGAAATGTCGGCGGCGGCATCAGCTTCGAAAGCGATGGCAGCACGGCCGGTTCGGGTCTGCTGCAACTCTTCAACTGCACGATCACCGCCAATACGGCCAATGCAAGCTTTCCTGCTGGTGGATTGAGGTTTGCCCCGTACGCCGGCTTCACACTTTTGTTGGAGTTGCAAAGCACGCTGATCGCCGGCAACAGCGTATCCAATTTGCACGAGTTTACCGATATCGGCAGTCCCGGCAGTGCAGTGCAGGTTGCCGGCAATAACAACCTCATCGGCGTCATGGACCCAGGGAACAACGTGACGTTGACCGGCACCGGCAACCTCACCGGCACGGTCACAACGCCGCTCGATGCCAAACTGGCCCCGCTCGCCGACTACGGCGGGGCCACGCAGACCCATGCTCTGCTCGGCGGTTCCCCGGCACTGAACGCCGGCAACAACGCAGCCGGCCTATATTTCGACCAGCGCGGCTACACGCGAAAGTACGGCACCGCCACTGACATCGGCGCTTATGAATCCGTCAACGGCATCATCGTGACAAACGCCAACGACTCCGGAACTGGATCACTTCGTCAAGCGATCAACGACGTTGGAAGCGGCGGCGAGATTTATTTCGGCCCGCTGTTCTCCACGCCGCAGACGATTACGCTGTCTGTTGGATCGCTGGTCATCGACAAAAAACTGTCCATCAACGGCCCCGGCCCGGAGTATCTCACGCTGGTGCCGACCGGCATCAACCGCATCATGTCAATTGGGCACACGCCGTTTTTCCTTAATCCCATTCTTATCGCCGGCATGTCGTTCAAGAACGCCAACCACACCGGCGGTGCCAGCAACAGCGGCGGGGCGCTGTATGTGCTCGATGAGGCCGTCACCGTCAGCAACTGTGTGTTTGAAAACAACACAGCGGTGAATGGCGGCGCCATTTTCGTCGAATTTGTCACTGGCTATTTCACGATCGAAGACTGCCGCTTTTTCAATAATAAGGCGACGACC
>JANNLP010000284.1:0-2082 GCA_031396905.1 Gemmataceae bacterium | reverse complement strand
TGATCGTAACTGGTCTTACCGACCGCGGCCGGCGGTTGCGGCCGCGATGCCAATGGCCCGACCAGACAAAGTAACAGTCCGAAGCCGGCCAAGCCGACAATGCGGAACCGTGATTGATGCAGCAAGGAGCGGAGCATATGCGAGTCTCCATGATGTGCAGTAGGTAAGTGAAACCGCCGGGCGGCTAACGGTGCTATCCTATGGGACCGCTTGCTCAGCCCACTGGTTTTTGGGTACTGTCTCAGCTTGCAGCGCCAAGACATATGGACTTGTCCGACTGTTGATTCGTCTTCTCTGTGTTTTTCTTTGTGCGCTTTGTGTCTTTGTGGTGGGTCTTAAGAATTAACCACAAAGACACGAAGGAATCACAAAGAAGGCCAAACTGCGTCACTACCGATTTTCGGAAGAGTCGGGGCGGTACAGACAGGGCTTAACAGTATCCCGCAGCTACAATGATCTTCGGAGTTACCCATGAACAATGCGACAGTGCACCGCTGGTCCGACCTGCCGACCGATTCGCCGATGGCCCTGCTGGAGCGGCAACGCGTGATCGGCGAGAAGATGATGATTTCGCGGATAGTCTTGAAGCGCGGATGTTCGGTCCCAATTCATGCTCACGAGAACGAGCAGATCTCCTGCATCATCAGCGGCAAGTTACGCTTTCACATTCAGGACAGCAGCGACGGCGCAACGCGGATACAGGAAGTCGGTGCCGGCGAAGTTATGGTGCTGCCATCCAACGTGCCGCACGGTGCCGACGCGATTGAAGATACCGTGGCCCTGGACCTGTTCAGCCCGCCAAGCCAAACCACGGGAATTGATGTGAAACCGCAGACGTAATCTGACTGACCACTAACAACTACTCAAATCGACCCACCGAACCGCAGGCGGAATTGGATGAAGTCGCTGGCGCTGACTGAGCCATCGGCATCGAAGTCATACACAACGCTTGTACCGCCGAAAGCCAATCGAAATTGAATGAAATCGGCGGCGGCGACGGTGCCGTCGCCATCGCTATCGCCAAATAATCGAAATAGGTTTGTCCCCATGCCGGGTGCGCCGACCAGTGTGAAGTCATCGGTCGGCGAACCTTGGGCAACGCCATTGGCGTTGCCGTCGAAGCCAGCACCGCTGAAGCCCGCAGCGAGGATCGCAAGCGTGTAACGGCCGTCAGATAATGAGCCACCTAAGTTGACCGACCCGCCGGTGAATGTAAGTGTCACTACTGTGCCCAGTCCCGCGTCATCTACTAATGCCGCAAGTGTGACCGGCTGATTAGCATTGGTCGCATTGACCAACGAGAATGCGGCAGGCGCGCCGGCGGCGAATGTGACATGCTTGTCAAAAGTTACCACCAGCGAAGTCACCATAGATCGCTGCGCCGACCCGTCGTTGACTTGGATCGATGACAGTTTGGATGGCTGGACTTCAAAAGCGCCGATATCGGCTGCGAGACCCGCGATGCGATTGAATCCAGTGCCGCGCTGATCGTTGGTCAAACTCCCGACGTTGCTGCCGGCATCGATGCAGGGACTGCCCGGCAGAAGTTCGTGCGTCTGCGTCGGTCCACCATTGCTTGCGAGCGTCGCTAGTTTGAAATCCATCCCAAGAAGGGCAGTAGTCGTTGCGTCCGGTGTGAATCCGCTGACGTATTTCGATGACCCGACAGCGCTGACGTTTGCTTTGATCGAACCGCCGGAAAATAGGTCACTGTAATCGCCGGTTGTGTGTTTGTTGTTCGCAACAATCGAGCTGTCGAGCGTTATGCTGGCATTGCCACTTACTCGCGCGATCCCGCCCCCACCGAAGTTGCCGCTCGCCGAATTGTTGACAATCGTACAGTTTTGTATTGCTAAGGAGCCACTTGAGTTTCCGAGCCAAATGGCGCCCCCGTCTCCCGTCACGCTATTCCCGGACAATGTGCTGTTACGTAGGACTGCAGCGTTAGCAGTCAAGAATCCATAAATCCATATCGCACCTCCGCTTTGTGCAGTATTGCCAGTAATCGTGCTATTTTCGATTAGCAGGGAGGTGGGCCGATAGGCGTTTATGGTGCCCTCAATTCCCGTATTTCCGCTTATC
>JANNLP010000265.1:0-14856 GCA_031396905.1 Gemmataceae bacterium | reverse complement strand
TCGCCGCCGATACCGATGCACGTCGATTGACCTAGGCCAAGACATGTCAGTTGCCACACAGCTTCGTAAGTGAGCGTGCCGGAGCGACTGATGACGCCGACGTTGCCCGGCTTGTGAATGTAGCCCGGCATGATGCCGATTTTGCACTGCCCCGGCGTGATGACGCCCGGACAGTTCGGCCCAACCAGCCGCACATCCGGCTTCGTCGCCAAATAGCGCTTCACTCGCGCCATGTCGAGCACGGGCACGCCTTCGGTGATGGCCACGATGAGCTTGATGCCCGCATCGGCTGCTTCCAGAATCGCATCGGCGGCAGCTGGCGGCGGCACGAAAATCATGCTGGCATCGGCCCCGGTCTTCGTCACCGCTTCGTGCACGGTATTGAAGATCGGGAAGCCTTCCTTGACGGTGCCGCCTTTGCCCGGCGTGATGCCGCCGACCATTTGCGTGCCGTATTCCCGGCAATGAATTGCATGAAATGTCCCGGCCTTGCCCAGACCCTGACAAATCACGCGAGTGTTCTTATCGACGAGGATGCTCATGAGTCTCTTCTGTTTCCAAGTTAGGGGTTTGGTGTGCGTTTCGGAACGCCATCACAAACCACGATGATAAACGTCGCAACCGGTCCGAGAAGCAACGAAAGAAGCCACCACGCTAAGCCGCTACGGTTCTTCGACTGCGCGAGTCCGGCATTGATCAAGGACAGGGTGCCCCAACCAATGGCATAGTGCTGGTATTCCTGAACGATCACTTGGGCATCTGCGAGTAACATTGTCAGCCTTTCGTCGCCGCGACGACCATTTGTGCCGCTTCGGCCATGCCGGTCGCCGTCTGAATCTTCTTGCCGCTCTCCGAGAGCAGTTTCTTGCCGGCTTCGACATTCGTGCCTTCCAGGCGCACGACCAGCGGCACTTTGAAGCCGACTTCGTCGAACGCCGCCAGGATTGCCCCTGCGATGATGTCGCATTTCATGATGCCGCCGAAGATGTTGACCAGCACGGCCTTTACGTTCGGGTCGCCGAGTAAGATGCGAAATGCCTCGGTGACTTGCTCCTTAGTCGCGCCACCGCCGACGTCGAGGAAGTTGGCCGGCTCGCCGCCGTAGTATTTGATGATGTCCATCGTGCCCATCGCAAGGCCGGCACCGTTGACCAGGCAGCCGATGTTGCCGTTGAGCTTGATGAAGCTCAACCCACTCTTGCTGGCGCGCAACTCAGCAGGGTCTTCCTCGGCCTCGTCGTTCATCGCGGCGATTTCCGGATGGCGGAACATCGCATTGTCGTCAAACGTCATCTTGGCGTCGAGCGCGATCACTTCTCCCGTGGGCGTGACCACCAACGGGTTGACTTCGGACAGCGTTGCATCTTTTTCGAAGAAGCATTTGCTCACCGCGTGCATGATCTTCTCGGCCGCCGGGATTTGCGCGGCGGTGAAGCCCAATTCAAATGCCAGCCGCCGGGCTTGATGAGGCAGCAATCCCAACTCCGGCGACACCGGCACCTTGAGAATCTTCTCGGGCGTCTTAGCCGCCACTTCTTCAATATCCACGCCACCTTCCGCTGAAGCCATCAGCACAGGCACGCCTGATGCGCGATCGAGGACCATGCCGAGGTAGTATTCCTTGGCGATGTCAGCCGCTTCCTGCACCAATATCTTGTTGACCGCGACGCCGGCTTCGCCGGTCTGCTTCGTGACCAGGCGATGCTTGAGCATCACCTCCGTGTGCCTGGACACGTCGTCGCGCTTGGTCGTGTACTTCACGCCGCCGATGTCGGAGCCGGAGCCGGGAAACCGGCCCTTGCCGCGTCCGCCGGCATGAACCTGAGCCTTGAGAACGACCGGTTTGCCCCCGAAGCCGTCAAAGGCCTTCAACGCTTCGGCCGCTGTATGAGCGACGACGCCACGAGGAATCGGTGCGCCGGCGGCCGCGAGCAGTTCTTTGGCCTGGTATTCGTGGAGTTTCATTGAGTGAACCTGGGGTGTGCGATGAAATCGTTATAGGAACCAATGCAATTCCGTGAATTGCTCGTCGATTGGCGCAATTTTGCTTGCCCGAACGCGTATTATCTATTGAAGTCCGGGCAGGCTCCTGCCAGACCACCCCGCAACACAACCGAACCTTCCTCTGGCACATGCGGTCTGATTCCGCATGATGGAGCAGTCCATGGAATACTCGAATGTCCTTGCAGGCGGAGCCTTAATCGGCCTCCTAGCAGGCTTTTGGGACAAAATCAAAGCCCTCGCCTGGCGACTGGTCAACCTCGTGATTCAACAGGTTGAAGTCCCCAGCGAACCGGCCCACAATGCGCTCGTCGCCTACCTCGTCGAAAAGTTCCCGCGTTCGCGGTTTTACGATCGCATGTACGGTGCCATCTACGAGCATCATCGGGATGGGCGGCTTGGCCTCGTGCCGTTCGAGCAGTTTGGCAACCGCACGATCATCTTCTGGCAGGGATTGTGGCCGTTCGTGTTCTCGAACGCGCAGGAGGCTAAGGCCAAGACACGCCGGTCAACCAATACCTCCAGTGACGACAGCACCGCCAAGGTCCATTGCACCGTCACATTCTTGCGGGCCACCATCGATATTGAGAAGATCTTGCGCGAATCGTGTGCCCGGCAAAATCAACTGGCCTGGTCCACAACGACCGCGGAAGAGCAGGGCCGCAGCCGGTTCGTCATTCATCACGTGCCTCCACGAAGCGAAGAGGAAGAAGATAACACGTCTGACTCATCCGGTCTGCCGTGGTATCGCCAGACGTCGTACAGGTTGCTTTCTCATCAACCCGATCAACTCGGCAAGGCCCCGGTCTGTAACGGCTCGGCTCTCGAAAACCTGATCTTTCCGCAGCGGGTGAAGAACCTGATCCGCGAGATTGAATTGTGGCGGTCGAGTCGCAACTGGTACCGTGAGCGCGCCATCCCGTGGAAGCGCGGCTGGCTGCTGTACGGCCCGACCGGCACGGGGAAGACCGCGCTGGCCCGTGCGTTTGCCGAAGATATGAACATGCCGATCTACGTCTACAACCTGGCCGAGATGGGCAACCACGATCTCATCAAGGCCTGGGCCGAGATGCAACGCAACGTGCCTTGCATCGCACTGATAGAGGACATTGATAATGTGTTCCATGGGCGCGAGAACGTCGTCCGCAAGAATCAGCCGCAACAGATGATCTTCCAAATGCAGCAGCCAAGTCAAAACGGCGACAACGACCGCAACCGCGGCTCCAGCACGCCGTTGACCTTCGACTGCCTGCTCAACTGCCTCGACGGTGTCGAGCGGGCCGACGGTATCTTCACGATCATCACGACCAACGACATTGCCAAAGTCGATGCCGCTCTTGGCCAGCCCAGAACATTGCCGGATGGCACTGTTGAATTCATCAGCACCCGCCCTGGCCGGGTCGACAAGGCAGTCGAGTTGAGCTACATGGAGCCGGCCGACAAGAAGCGTCTTGCAGCCCGAATCCTGGCGGACAGCCCGGCCGATTATCAAAACATGCTTGAGTTCATCGACCGCTTCCCACACTTGCCGGAAACCCCCGCACAATTCCAGGAGCGTTGCGCCCAGGCCGCGCTGACCACCTTCTGGCGAGAAAAAGCGGCACAACAGGCATCGCCGTTGCGTGCCCAGCATGAGGAAAAACCACAACTGGCCAACGTGCCATGTGCGTGATGATCGCACGCGAATCAATCCGTGGTGTTCATTCCGCGCAATTCAAGCTCCTCAATGGTCTGCGGCCAATCGTCTTTGAGCAAGCGTGACAGCGAGCGGTCGGCCAGGACTTTGCCGCCGGTTTGGCAGCGCGGGCAGTAGTTCGTTTCGTTGTCGGCATAGGTGATGCGTTGCACTGCCGTGCCGCACACCGGGCATGGCTTGCGGTAGCGACCGTGCACGGCCATGCCATCGCGAAAAGCGGTCACTTTTTCGGGGAAGCCATCGCCCGCTTCTTCGCGCAGCCGCTGCAACCATTCATGGAGCACCGTTTGAGTGGCTTCAAATAAACGCTGCACGTCGACGTCGCTGAGTTTTTGCGACAGCGCCAACGGCGACATGCCGGCACGATGCAAGATCTCATCGGAGTACGAGTTGCCGATACCGCTGAAGATGCGCGGATCGGTTAACGATCGTTTGAGCGTGTGATTCTCGCGCTGTAGGGCGGCGCGAAACTGTTTCTCAGTTGCTTGCAATACTTCAAGGCCGCCCGGATTGTGTGCGGCAAGGGCAGCTTCACCGTGAACCAGCGCTAGCGACGCCCGGCGTTTGCTACCGGCTTCCGTGAGCGTCAGTGTGCCCGATGGAAAATCGAATGCTGCAAGGCCGATCTTGCCCGGCGGCTTTGCACCAAGTGGCTTCCAATGAAGCCGCCCGGCGATCATCAAATGCAACACCAGGAACAGGTCGCCTTCCAGCGCGAAGACAATGCGCTTGCCCAAGCGGCGCAGGCCGACGATGTGTTTGCCGTTCGTTTCCTCGATTGGTGGTTCAACGCTGCGCAAAAGAAACGGATTTAACAAACGAATGCGCTGAAGGAGTTGCCCGCCGATCCGCGGTTGCAGACATTCCAGGTAAACGACGATGTCCGGTAGTTCGGGCATGGCTACGCGGGCCGACTATGGTTTGCCCTTATCCACTGACTTGGCGTCTTTCTTTTCCGGCTGCGGCTCGAAGATGATGGTGACCTTCGTTCCCAACGCTGGAATACGTTCCTTAAACGCCTCGAATGATCGGTCGTCGTCCAAGTCCGAGCTTTGGATCGGCAAATCGAGCATAGCCGTTGTGAAGTTTGATACGCAAACGACTTCGCCGCCATTGGCGGCATAGAGTTGCCGGTTCGGATCATTCGGCGGTGCGAAAAAGAAGCTTCCGCCGAAGATCCAGTCCTTATCCAGTTCTTTCCGAGTCTTCACTTCGCGGACCCAGCTCCTCCCATCGATGGTCTTTTCCTTGCCGGCATCAGTGTAACGCACGCTAATCTTGATCGCCGGTCCTTTGACCGGCTCGTACTTCGGATCAAACTTGACCGGCGATCCTGCGACTGCGCCAGCCAACAAAAGCGCCTTGTGAATATCGCGAGCGTCCATCTCGCTACAAACTACCGACTCGTGTTCTTTGGTGTTCTTGCGGCACATGAACATCTCAAGTGGGCCATCCCTCATGCACACGACGGCTTCAACAAGCACCTGCCGCTTGCCATCTGGCAACACTTCGAAAACCACATTCTTGCCCACTTCAACTTTCTTGGCATCGGCGGGCTTATTGACAGATTTAGGTTGGTCGTGAGCAATGCCCGCCGACGCCAATAGCAACACGAACAGGAAAACTCGTGCAATCATCGCCAGTGCCTCCTTAGTTCATCAACATACCGCAAACGGAGCGGGCTGGCGATCATAGTCAAATGGCGGTTCGATGAGTTCCTCGTCGCCGCCACGGTCGCGGAATATGTGGAGGATCCGTGCCCGGCCAAGAAAATCGTACTTAGGTTCCGGGTAATCCTTCGCCTTGAATGGGTCGTCGAACTGAAAATCGTGGATCATCGCTCGCAGACCGGGCAGCCCGCGGAAGTCGATGTCCTCGGCGCGACGCCGGCCGCCGTGCACGTCAAAGACTTCGAACAGTACTCGGATCGCGCGGCGAATCTTTTTATAGCCGATACCGTCTTCGATGAAAATCAAGTCGATTTCCGTGCCACGCAGTACGTCGAATAAGTGTTTACGAACGGATTGCGGGAAGATGCGATGGTACGGCGGGCCGATACAGGCCGACAAAATGGGGCTTTCACCCAGCTCCGAGTCGGCCTCATCTTCACCGGGCTTGGTGTCTCGCATTAGGCCGGCAACGAACCAGTATTGCGGCGATAGCCAATAACCACAGCCGCTGTCAGAGCGGCGTTTAGCATGTTTCATCAGCGTTTCGAGGCCAGATAGGAAGCGGCGGCGCTTCTGAATTTCGTCCCGGCGAGACAACCGCACGAACAGGCCATCACGATCGAGGTCATCGCGAGTGATGATGAGGGGCCATTGATCGGAGGGCCGATCCAATGGCAACGACTCAGCCGCGATCTCGACCCGGACATCGAGTGGATTGACCAAAGCGGGGGCGAAACTCGTTTTCCAGCCGCGCCGTGCGAACAATCGTCGCACCTCGCTTTGTGAACTGGCGTCCCGGTGAATCGTAACGTGCGCGACAGGCACGGCATGGCGCGATGGATCACGCCGCCGACTCAACACGGTCATGGTGCACAACAATGCTAACAAACCCGGCCCGAGCCACGACAGGAACGCGCCCAGCAGGCACGTCAACGGCATGACGTTGTACGCCAGTTCGTCGCCATGAATCAACGCGCCGCAGGAAGTCAGGATCAATGCTAGCACACTCAGCCCGATCAGCATGAATTGGCAACTCACCCAGCGGCTCCACGTCATCGAACGGACCTTGATCGATTGATAAGGTCGCCAGAGAATCTGCACGACGAACCGGCGCACGGTGAGCGCGCCGAGCATGTAGGCCGCACCAAGTGCCAGACACAAAATCGGCGCGAACCGTAACGGCACCCACACGCCGAGCATGGCCAGCATCCCGAACCATAT
Source organism: Gemmataceae bacterium (assembly GCA_031396905.1). Lineage (GTDB taxonomy): Bacteria > Planctomycetota > Planctomycetia > Gemmatales > Gemmataceae > JAIBBI01. The sequence goes on along the minus strand of JANNLP010000265.1, from coordinate 8,268 downwards.
CGCAACGGCAGCGCTTAGCCCAAGGCGCGGTCGTTTCCGCGCACCATGCTGGCGATGGACGAACGTGTCGTGAATGATCGCCAGAGAAACAAACGCCACCAATAATATTGCCAAAGCGAGCGCCACCCACAGACCAACAAGAAGCACAAGATAGCCCAAGTAGGTCACGGGCATCACGACCGTACGAATCCCATGTGGCATCTGTGGTGATAAGACAGCCAACAGCGTGACCGCGCCGAACATGACAAAGAGCGGCCATCGAATGATCGGAGGCAAGCCGCGCTTCACTCGTGGCTCGCCGCGAAAGTCGAGGCCCATCTGAAAGGTCAGGCCCTTTACCGCGTCGAGTGCGCGGTGACCAAGTTCTGTCAGCACGGCAAGTCCCGCGACGGGCGTTCGCTTGTGATAGGCGACGATCAGCATGAAAATGGGCATCATCGCGGCCAAGGCCAACAAGTCGTGCAAATCCGAAGTGGAGCGACGGCCTAGGATTTCCAGCGCGATGAGGGTGCAGACAATCAGGACCACGACACCCAACCCGGCCGTGGTGCGTTTACGTAAACCAAGGATCGCCCGCGCGAGTAAGTTCATATCACCATTACACCATACATCGGGAGAGCAAGCGGCCGCTTGGACACCTTGTCGCCGACTGTCACAACACTCCTAGCAGCAATTCCGTGAACAACTGATCCAACCGTTCGTACGGCAATCGCCGTCTGGCCAGTTGATCCGGGTCAAAGGCCATGTTTTGCAGCTTTTTCGCCGATGCATCGGAGTACTTGGACAGCATTGCCGACATGTCTCGATTGACACCGTGTAACTCCGCCAGCAGTCCTTGAATCTCGGTGTTTGCATTGAATTGCTGCACCTTGGCCATCAGTATCTTGGCTGTTCGTAAGTTGCGTTCGACAAAATCCCACGGGTCCCCCTCCGTGCGATAGGGGTGGCAATCGAAACCGAGCGTGCCGGTGTAGTCGTGGTCCTTGAGCAGCTTGATCGTGAAGAACGCTTCCCGCAGATCGTCCGAACCAAAGCTGAGATCCTGATCGAAACGCAGCGGCTTCTGGCCATTGAGATGTACGTCCAGCAGCTTGCCGGCGTCCAACGCTTGGGCGAACTCGTGATACGGGTTCAATCCCGCCATCTTGATGTGCGCGGTCTCAGGGTTCACGCCGACCATGTCGGGATGATCGAGAGTCGAGATGAATGCCAGCATGGAGCCGACTGTCGGCAGATACAAGTCGCCGCGCGGTTCATTGGGTTTTGGTTCCAGGCTCAGCTTAATGTCGTAGCCGTTGGCAATGACATACTCGCAGAGGAAGTTCAACGATTCGCGGAACCAGCCGGCACAAGTAATCGGATCCTTGGCCGCATCAACCTCGACACCTTCGCGGCCGCCCCAAAACACAAAGATGCCGGCACCCAGTTGCGCCGCAATGTCGAGACAGCGCATCACTTTCTGAGTGGCGAACAGTCGTATGGCCGGGTCGGTGCTGGTAAATGCTCCATCCTGAAAGACCGGATGATAGAACAGATTCGTCGTGGCCATGGTGGCCTTGATTCCGGAATCGGCCATGACCTTTTGAACATCGCGAAGGGCCGCTTCCTTTTGTGCCGCAGTCGCATCCATCGCAAACAAATCGTTGTCGTGAAACTCGAAGCCGTAACATCCGCGCTGGGCCAGCCCGCGAATGGCTTCGATGGCCGACATGGCCGGTCGAGTCGCCGCGCCAAAGGGATCGCGGCCACGGTTCTGCACGCCCCAGATGCCGAACGCGAACTTGTCGTCTGGCGCGGGTCTAAAGTCGCTCATGGTGGAATTATCCATCGAATAATACGGCGCTGGCCGTGAAACCGTGGAGATAGTTCGAGTCGCCGACGGGGCCGAGTTCGCCAGCGGCGAAGAAGCCGGCGCACGGAATGTCGCCATGTTCCTTGGTAATCGCGCCAGCGTCATGGTCCGCGCTGCCGAACAGACGCGAACCGCGACCATTGCATGTGAACAACAAGGCGGCTTGCGGCGACGTTGCATGGGCCTTCGCACCGTTGTGCAACAGTTCGCTGAAGTCCTCGTCGGCGCTGGCGGCGTCACGAATTAGGAACTGCACGGTCTGCCCGGCTCGGGCCTTATCGGTAATGGCAATCGCGCCGTTGGAAGGGTCCATTGCGTAAAGATTGCGAACGAGGAAGTCGCCGCGCCCGAACGTGTCTTTGTACTCCGTCATGGCCACGCCGAGGTGCGGTCCATTCTGAAAGAGTTGGCGATCGCGTTCGGGAAGCTCTTCCAGCAAATCGCGCAGGTGAAACACCGGCGGTCGGCCGCCAAGTTCGTAAATGATGTTTTCTTTGGCTTTGGTAATGACCAGCGGTTTGCCCACTGGGCGGCAGCCTTGAGAGACGACGCTGCGAAGTCCGACGGGACCTCGAAGCAACACGCCGACGGCACCTTCTTCTTTTGGTTCATCACCCGCAAACAATACAGTTTGGCCCGGGCCAGTCATACCGCTGGCCATACCACCATGTACGCGCAAGCCTTTGTAATCTTCATTCACACGCGGCAAGAACAGCTCGGCGGCAGGAAATGTGTAGGGATCGCCCAGCACCAACATGATTGCATGCGCGGGGTTCGTATCCGCGAGTGCATCCGGCCAACCGAAGAGCGTTGGGCCATCCGGCGTGTGGTTGGCCGTCAGGTGCAGCGCTTCGATTTCGACGCGGCCATTCCAGTGCGCGAGCCACAGACTCAGGGCCGGGCCGTTCTCGATTTCGCGGCCATTTCCGATCACGCCTTCGCCCTGGCAGCCGATCAGGCAACGCGGTTCCAACTCGCGCTGTAACCGCGAGGCAATTGCATGCACGGCGTCGGCATGATGCGGAGAATAAAACGCGATGGCCAGTTCGGGCCGATCGGGCAACTGCAAGGCAGCCGACAGAACTTCGGTGACGGCCCGATCAGCGCGGGATTCAGTCGATAGTGCGGCAGCGAAAGGCATGAAGCAAACCCGGCGTTATGAGTGGACCTTGCGATTGGTGACACGAACGGCGCAACTGACGGGAGCGTTGCCCAACCAGGCGTCCCACGCTCCATGATCCGCGACATCCACGCCATCGGCCTGGGCTGCTTTTTGAAGCATAGCTTGCAGGTCGTGCAGAAAGTCGCCATCGATCAACTCGGGATAGTCCGTGAGATTGCGATGCAACACGCGGTACACCAATTTGCGTTCGTCGAGAGGGTAGGAATCCATAAGTCGAATCGGTTGGTGAGCGATGGTGGCATTATATTCAGAAGGGTAGGTGGCGACTTGCGGGAACGGCTAGTAACTACCGCTGAAAGATCGGCAAATAGCCGGCGGGAACGCTCAACGCGATGACGGCAATGGAAGTGGCGTAACAGGGGCCGACGCCCTCGCGGTCGTAGCCGGCGCGGGTCCAACTACCGTCGGCGGATTGCAGTAGGAGCATGATTTGTTTCAGCCGGGCATACCAATCGGTCCACTCCTTGCCGCCGATCTGGTGCATGGCGTGTGCCGCGTAATAATGGCCGTACCAGAAGTGTTCGCGTGTCTCGAAGTTGGCTTTGAGGTATTCGATGGCTTTGGGAATTTGTTCGGCATTATGTTCGCCAGTCAGTTGCAACACGCATACACCGGCCGCGGTACGGGCGAAGCCGGGGCGGGTCTTTGAGTGGGTTTGATAGCCAAAGCCGCCGGTGCGCGGATCAGCGCAGCTTTGAATGTAGTCTATTGCTCGTTTCATCGTCTCATCGGGCACGTGCATTCCACCGTTCTTGGCGGCACGCAAGGCCATGACCTGCATGATGGTCACGGAGATGTCGGCCGTCGTGGGCATGGGGTCGTACCGCCACCCTCCATCACGACGGTTTTCGCTACGGACGATTAACTCGATGGCCTTGGTAAGTACGGGCTTGACTTCGTCGTCGCCGGTCATGCCCCACAATTCGGCGAGCGCTAATGTGGCCATTCCGTGACAGTACATGTTGCCGCTGCGCGAGCCGATGAGGTAGCCGTCGGCATTGCCTGAAGCGAGCAGGAAGCGCGCGGCGCGGACGATCTCCGGGCCGTACGGACCTTGACCGGGCAAATGGCCCTGGCTCATAAAGGCGAGCAGCGCGAAGCTTGTGATGGCCGTGTTGTGCGGGAAGCGCGACTCACTCCATGAGCCATCAGCATTCTGCTTGCTGGCCAACCATCGCAAGGCACTCGCGGTTGCCTTACGAGTCGATTCATCGATTTTGGCAAGATCGGGAGCTGAGCGCGCCGGGCTAGCTGTCAGCAAACAGATCGGAATAATAGTAGCGATAAGTCGATACATCGCGCTCGCCATGTCGGAGTGGTTACTGACATTTTAGCAAAAGGTGATGAGCAATCACCCTCGCCTACCCTCCACAAGGGGGAGGGCAATCAAAAGTGTATCAGACGGGCCGATCCGCAGTTCGACTGGCTCCCTTGGGATTTTCTTTTTCCTTCGGTGCAGGCGTCTTAGGTGCAGGTGGCGGCGTCTTTGGCGCCGGTGGTGGCGTGCGCGGTGCTGGTGGTGGTGAAGGAGCTGGCGCTGGTGCCTTTGGTGGGGGCGATGGCTGAGGTGCGGGAGTGCGCGGCGCAGGTGTAGGTGTCGGAGCGGGTGCCGGCGGTGGTACCTTCGGTTGCGGCGTAGGAGTCGGTGGCGGCGACTTGGGTGCCGGAGATGGCGTCGGTGGCGCCTTCGGTGCCGGCTGCGGGTTAGCCGACGGCGGCGGATTCTTTGGCTGCTCCTTCGGCAAAGGCGGTGGCGACTTCGGTTGTGGCGTCACAGGTGCCTTGGGTTGATCCTTCGGCTGATCTTTAGGTTGACCCTTAGGTTGTTCTTTGGGCTGCGGCGTCACCGGTGCCTTGGGTTGATCCTTGGGTTGATCCTTCGGCTGATCTTTGGGTTGAACCTTGGGTTGTATTTTAGGCTGCGGTGTCACCGGCACCTTGGGTTGATCCTTCGGTTGGTCTTTGGGCTGAGCCTTGGGTTGATCCTTCGGTTGGCCCTTGGGTTGCGCTTTTGGCTGATCTTTCGGAACATCCTTTAACTGTGCCGGCGGGGTTGTGGGTACCGGGGGTGGTGCCGCAGTAGGTTTCGTGTTGGCGACTTGCGTCTTCGGCAGTGTCAGCTTCAACGGTTGTTGTACCGGTTGGTCGGACGCCTTAGTGTTTGGTTGAGTGTTCGGAACGCTGGGCCTGTTGACGGCCGCCTGCGTTTCCAGTTTGGTGCGCTGGACCGATGCTTGCCGAACGTCCTTACCCGATTGGATGGCCGTGGTCTTCTCGGCTGCAGTCACGGGTTTCAGAGCGGCAACCTCGGTCTTGTCCACCTTACTAAGCGGCGCGACCATCGTGACGTTGCGAACATTGTTCACAATGGTCGTGTTGTTGTTCACGATCGTGGTGTTGTTCCTGATGTTGTTCACGACGACGTTTTGCTGCACGAAGGTTCGTGGCGGGCGAGCCACGGTGCCAGCGTATCGCCCGGCATAGAGATTGCCGATGTTGACGGACCATCCCGGATTGCGGGCATAATGATGGCGGTAGTAGCCGTACAACGGGTCGTAACCGCCGCCGATGCGAACGTCGATCCAACTGCGGTAGCCGAATCGCGAGTAGCGAGCTTCGAAGTAGTCGCCGAAGTAATAGGCGCTGTAGCCCGGGCGGACGAATAAAGCGCCGTACAAGCTCTCGTCATAGATGACATAGCTGGGACGATAAACAAAGGTTGGCCGTGAGTAAAACGATGCGCCGAAGTATACCGGCGCGAAGATCATGCCGCGCTGACGGAGCGGGTAGTCCCAATAGCCTTCGATGAATACATAGCCGCATGGCGTCCAGGAATAGTGGGCGGGCACATAAACCCAATCGGGCCGGTGCGGACACCAAAAGCCGGCCCGCCAGCGGTAGCGCGTCTCGTGATACACCCAGGTGCCGGGCACAAAGGTATGTTCGCCTTGATCGGGAGCCGGGATAGCGGCAGCTTCCAAGAGCGGCGGAGGCGCTTGTGCGATGTACTCCACCTGCGCTTGCGTCGCATCGGCCCAGAAGCCGCTAGTCCACTGGTGACCATCGGGAGTTTGCCGCCAGGTGCCGGGAACCCACTGACGGCCAGGAGGTGGCGTGCGCCAAAACCCGCTGACCCAGAGAAAGTCGGATCGTTCTTCGTCCCAGGCGAAGTAGCCAGGGATCCACTGCACGTTATCGCCTTCCGGACGTTGATCCGGCGGGAGTTCATCAATATTCTCGGGCGGTGCTTTTGGCGACAACGGGCCCGGCACCGGTGATAGGGGCGCGGTGTTCGCGAATGCTTCGTGGATGGGTCCGCGGGTCAATACTTCAGGTTCGGCGCCAGGATTGGGATCTTGTGCTGTCCCAAAGGCGGCAAGCATCAACAAACCGCAGAACATCGGCAGGCGTAGATAGCGCATGGGTGGGATTCCTTCAGCGAAGCTCATTCACGGGAAGCTAACGGGGAAACGCCTGTCGAAATTGACCTTGCGCCTCCGCACATCAACATAGACGCACGAACCCATTGAATCCATCGCAATTATTGTGCCGAGACTGTCACCATAGACCCAAGTCGAATCCACGACAGTATGACGGTTGTCGCGTTGTACCGCATTTGCACTTGGGGTTGACCCGTACGACCGACGAAGTTATCGACCCGATCGTGGAACACTTGGAGGATCGGCGCATGGTCGCAAAGCGGATGATGTTGATGGCAGTGCTGGTATTGTCGGGTTGCGGGATCTGCGACCGCTATTGCGAACGCCAGCGCGACAAGTGCCAAACCTACTACAGTCAGCCGCAATGCGCACCAACTCCGGTCAACTATAACAATTGCGCACCATCGGGTGTCGTGCCGGTGCCGCAATACAGCAGCTATCCGCAGCCAGCCCAGCCGTATTGTCCGTGATGAGTTGATGCGTCGGGGATAACAACACTTTTGGCCACTTGGCCATCGCTTGTGCGACTGCCAAAACGACAGACCGCCGTAGTCAAACCGAAGTTATTCGGCTAACATGCGCGCGGGTGAGTTCGTTTTGGAAGTTGAGAAGGATCATGCCATGACAACGACATTTCGCTGCCTGATCGCGGCCGTTATTTCGGTGACGCTGCTGGGGAGTTCCGCGGTCGCTCAGGATTCCAACCTGGAGTTGCGCGACAAGGCTATCGCGCTCAATCGAGTGACCGGCGACGAAGCGATCATGGCCAAGTTGCGCGAATTGTACAAGGACAAAGCGGGCTTGAAGAAGTTGATTGCCGAAGCACGCTCGCTGGCCAAGGAAAAGGAAAAAGAACTGCCGCTGAACTACACGGCCAATTACATCCTCGCCCGTGCCGCCGGTGCGACTAAAGACTACGATTCCGGCGAGTTCTTCTACAAAGCCAGCCTCGAACGAGCGTTCAAGTTGCACAGCCTTCACAAGAAGGCGCAAGTGCTGGATGGCCTTTCCACCATGTTCGTTCAGGCGAAGAAGTTCGACGACGCTTACTTCACGTGCCAGAAGTACCTGGACCTGAAGAGCGAGAATGATGCCCAGGATCAGGAGATTGAGTTTCGCAAGATTCTCGTGAGCGAGCGAATGATTCGCATTCTGTGTCGCAAGAAGGAGTTTGATAAGGCGCTGGACCTGAGTGAACTGATGCTGCGGGCGACCGGCGATTCGTGGTTATTCATGCAAAGCAAGGCCGAGGTCTTGCGTGAATCGGGCAAGTTCGAAGCAGCGCTGGCGGCCTACAACGACACTATCGACAAGATCGAAGCCAATGAGCGGATGAAAGACGAGGAAAAGAAGGAGTACGTCGACCGCTGCAAGTACGTGTTGTCAAGCGTGTATTCCGATCTCAAACAACTCGACAAAAGCATTGAGACATTGGAAGCCCTGGTGGCATCGCAACCGGATAATGCTTCGTACCAGAATGACTTGGGCTACCTTCTCGCCGACAACGGCCGACGACTTGATGATGCGCAGAAGATGATCGAAAAGGCGCTGGAGCTGGACAAGGCCGACCGCAAGAAAATGCTGGACGAAGGCCTGATTTCGCCGGACGAGGATGTGGCCAACTCCGCCTATCTCGACAGCCTGGCCTGGGTGCACTTCAAGAAAAAGAACTACGACAAAGCGCTGGAACTGATGTTGCAGGTGGTGAAGCATGACGAAGCGCAACACGTCGAGATTTACGATCACCTGGCGCAGGTTCAACTTGCGAAGGGACAGAAAGCCGAGAATTTCGG
>JANNLP010000178.1:0-27165 GCA_031396905.1 Gemmataceae bacterium | reverse complement strand
CAAATCGGCTCGCCACATTTCATCGGTCGGGTTAGGCTCCAGTTTTGGTGGATAATAACCCCAATTCAGCACGCCACGCACTTGGAGCGGCTGGCCATTGAGCAGTAATTGCGTGCCTCGTGTTTCGATGGTCCGCCGCGCGGTGCGAATAACGACTTGGTCGCCGCTCGAATTGGCGATCGACACACTTTTCAACTTAGGTTCACTCGGCGACCAGACCGGGAGATCGGCATCGTCTGCCATCGTTGCCCGTAGGTCATCGATGGATTGTGCCGGCACAGTGATGAGCTTGACGGTCTGCCACAGGCCGCCAAAGTGTGGCTGAATGATAGGTAGAAAACCCTGAGTATTGTGGCCGACGCGCTCATCGACTTTGATGGTCAGTTCGTGTTCCGCATCGGCGGCCGCTTCGTGAATGTGCTGGGTGACGTCGAAACGACACGGCGTCCAGCCGCCGAGATGATCGCCGACTTTGACACCATCCCAATAAACCTCGGCAAACGTTGCGGCGGCGGTGACGTGAACCAGAACGCGTTTACCATTCGGCACGCTGACCTTGCCGAGGCGCTTACGATACCAACCGATGCCGTGCCACTCTGCGCCTTCGTGGCTTTGCATGGCCGACGGAACGGTGACCGCTTTCCAGGTGTTTTCCGGCGAGCCATCGCGGCGAAACTCCCATGAGCCATCAAGTGATCGTTCGGCGAGACGTGCGTCGTTGGCAAGTGACGACAGGTTGATTGCCAGCAGACAGAGACAGGTCATTCCATATCGCATCTTAAGACTCCTAACACTTAGCGACGACGCGCGAAGCTGCCCAGCAACTGCAAGCCGAGGAAAATCACGATTGCCGGCAAGACGAGCCACCCGAGCCACGGCTGCCAGGCGGACAAGACCAATAACACGACAAAGAACCACAACATGCCGAACCCGATCAGCGTCATCGTGCCTTTGAATCCGACTTCCTCGCTGGCCTCTTGGTATTCCATGAGGACGCTTCGCCGCTTTGCGAGACTTCTTGCAGCCGCATCGTTTAACTCCAAGGCGCGAATCTCATCGCGCCAACTGATCACGACATCAGCTTCGACTTTTGCGCCGGCGGCCGGATCGGCGCGTGGCGTATTCGCGAGTCGCGCGACGGCTTTGTCTAACTCGTCGACCATCTTGGGCCAAGCGTCGGTCATGTTCAACATGTTGTGGCTGGTTTCACCGTTGGCCGTGACCAATCGAAGGCCGACTTGTCTCTGTTGGCCGGCGCGATGGCATTTGATGTGGAAGATGCCACTTTCGGCCCGGCCACTACACAACAAAACGCCACCCGGTTGCGCAAAGTCGTCCATGCCGAAGACGCTGACTTCCTGGACCTCGCCAGCCACTCGGCGAATCAACGTCCAGCCGGGAAAGGCTGGGTTTCGGCGGGTGACATCGAGATACAGGAGCGGTTCATCCGGGTCGGTGATTGTAAGTTCCAGCCAGGCATTTTCGGGTAACTTCAGTGCAACAAACGCCTCGGGCAGCAGTGGCAACAACACCTGATGTGTGTCGCCTTGCAGCATGTTGAGTTCATAAGCGCCATCGGGCTTGACGTCGACGGGATGAACGACGGCCGCATGTCGCTCGGATTGAAGCACTCTGCGAGCAATGTCGAGTCGCCGTTCGACGGGCACCGCCACAATGACCGCCTGCATCTGTGGGTCGGCCAGCACTTCTTCAACGTCGGCGGTGGATTTTACCTGGGCGCTGAGTTGGCGTGCCATTTCAAAGTTGTTGCCGCAATACGTAACGAAGTTATGCCCGGCCGCGATCATCGCCGCGGCGAACGCCTGCCCATCCGGATGATCGCCGATCAACGCGAACCGCATCGCTACAATCTCGTCATGTGCCGTGGACGCCGATCTAAAGGTTATAGATGAACAACGACTGGCAGTCTCGTTACCGAGCCGCTGTGACGGCCGCGCAAGCCGCTGGCCAAATCGCATTGCGCTATTTTCCTGACACGACCTCGGCGGACTTCGCGAAGCTGGTCGAGTTCAAGGATGATGCCAGCCCAGTTACCATTGCCGACCGCGAAGCCGAATCGCTGTTGCGAAGTTCGCTGCTCGCACGGTTTTTCGACGATGGCTTTCTCGGCGAAGAGTCCGGTGAACATTCGGGAACCAGCGGATATCGCTGGATTGTCGATCCGATTGACGGCACTCGCAGTTTTGTGCGCGGCATTCCACTGTGGGCCACGCTCGTTGGACTGGAACATCATGGCGAGTTGATTGCCGGCGTCATTGTCGAACCCGCGATGGGCAACTGTTATCGCGCTCTGCGCGGCGACGGTGCGTTCAAAAACGATCGACCGATCTGCGTTTCGGCGGTGGATCGTCTGGAAAACGCCATCCTTGGTACGTCGGACTTCACATCGTTCGACAAGGCCGGCAGGGCAGATGTCTTTATCAAGATGTCGCGGCGAGTTCAGAAGCAGCGTGGTTATGGCGACTATTTCGGCTTCACGCTTGTGGCCCAGGGTGCCACCGACATCATGCTTGACTACGGCGTGAAAGCGTGGGACATCGCGGCCGTCATACCAATTATCGAAGAAGCCGGCGGTACTTTCACCGATTGGTTGGGCCATAAGACGCTGAATGGTCCCGATGCGCTGGCCACTAACGGAAAGCTGCATCCGAGTGTGCTTGGCGTGTTGAAGTTTGATGCCGACCGTTCGCTGGTTGCATATCATCCCGCATAAGATCGTTGTCTGTCGCGACTTCTGTTTTGTTGGGAGCCTACCATGAAGCGTTTCACAGGGATGTTCGCGGTGGCGTTTATTGCCGCTGCCGCATTTGCTCAACCCGAGCCACCGAAACCCATCGCAGCGCCGAAGGCCGTCGAGTCGGCGGCCATCGACGAGTACGTTAACGCCAAGGTCAAACAATCGGGCGCCGTCGGTCTCAGCGTCGCCGTTTATCGCGATGGCATTCCGGTAATTGCCAAGGTGTATGGTGCGGCAAGTACGACCGGCACGCCGCCGCTGCGTGGTGATACGGCGTTTGCCATCGGCTCGATCACCAAGCAGTTCGCGTGTGCCGCCATCTTTCAGCTCAACGAGAAGGGCAAGCTGTTTTATCGTGACAGCGTCTCGAAGTATTTTCCCGAAGCAACTCGTGGCAATGACATTACGCTCTACGATTTGATGACGCACACTTCCGGCTATCGCGACTATTATCCGCTGGACTTTCTTGATCGGCGGATGATGAAGGCCATCACGCCGGATGATCTCATCAAGCAATTCACCAGCGACAAGCTCGATTTCGAGCCGGGCAGCCGCTGGTCGTACAGCAACACCGGTTACGTCATGATGGGTCGGATTGTCGAGAAAATCACCGGCGAGCCGTTTGGCAAGTATCTCGACCGCACCATTCTCAAGCCCGCGCGGATGAACCACTCGTACTTCGAGCCGGCCGCCGACTCGCCGAACGTGGCGCGGGGGCACACCTCGGTGTTGCTGGCACCGCCGGAACCCATTCCCCTTGAGATACCTCAATGGCTGCATGCCGCCGGCGCGCTGTTCTGCACGGCTAACGACCTGGCCAAATGGGACTTGGCACTGATGTCCGGTCAAATTATTGGCGCGGAATCCTGGAAGACCATGATTACGCCGCGCGAGCTCACCAATGGCAAAGTGGCGAGTTACGGGTGCGGCCTGTCCATTGCCCGGCAAGATGGAGAGTTGGTGCTCAGTCACAGTGGCGCGGTCAGCGGCTTCCACGCTTACAACACGATGATCCCGCGCACCAAATCCATCATCATTGTCCTTTGCAACGATGAACAAACTGATGTTGCCGCTATCCATCGCGACCTCGTCAGTCTGGTCATGAGCGACCTGAGAAAGCGCGATGATCCGGTGCCGAAAATAAAGACGGCGACGCCGAAGGAAGCCGCCAGCGCGTTGTTCAAGCAAATGCAAGCCGGCACGGTGGATCGCACTCAACTTGGCGAAGAGTTCAGCATTTACCTGACGGAGAATCGCCTGCGCGAGGCCGTGCCACGATTGAAGGAGTACGGCGAGCCGACCTCGGTTGAAGCCGAGGGCATCCGCGAGCGCGGCGGTCTGGAAGCTTGCACCGTGCGGTTCGTATTCAAGAACGGCGTGCTCAAAGCCAACATGTTCCGCAGCCCCGATGGCAAGGTGCAGCAGTTCCTGCTTGGCAAAGGCTAAGTGCCGCAATGAGTCGCGGTGTGGTGAACCATTGGTTGCGGGTGCGTGTCTCATGATGATGACTCCTGTTGACGGATGCTGCTTGCGAAACTAAAACACACCGCAAGGGCGTTTAGCTCAGTTGGTTAGAGCACTAGCTCGACAAGCTAGGGGTCACAGGTTCGAGTCCTGTAACGCCCAATCCCATTGAACCGCTGACTGCAATGGTCAGCGGTTTTTTAGTTGTGTCCTGACATGACGTTGCGTTGAATTGTTGAAACAGTTTGATAAGTTGCGCCGGGTCGGCCGAGTTGCCCTCTGAAGTCTCATTTAGTACCGATTTGTGTCGAGTTGGTGCAACCGTTGGTGCAACCGTTGGTGCAACCGTTCGGCCGTCGGTGCCGGTCGCTCGCGCCGCATGCGGCTCGGCCCCCGGCGCCGGTAACGGCAGGGCAGGGAGGGTGTCGAGGGCCGCGCCCACGTCGAGCAATCGCGGGTCGGTGTATACATTCATTGTCAGGTCGATTTTGCTATGACGCATCGCCGCTTGCGCCGTGCGCGGTGAAACCCCGCCCTTACTCAATAGGGTGCCGAACGATTGGCGCAGCGCGTGAACGTCAACGACTCGGCCCCGGTCGTCGCGTTTGGCGATGTCCGCCGCTTCCAAGTCGCGGGCCAGTATCTTGCACAACTTGGCCGGCACGTCGAACAACCGCGCCGATGCGTCGAGCCGCAATGGCGTCGGCCGGCCCGCATTGCAAGCCTCGTCGCGGGCCAGCGTCAGCCGTTGGGACAACCAGGAGCGCAAGTCAGCGGCCAAATCGGCCCTTAACGGTAGTGTCGCACGTTCGCGGTTCTTAGAATCGGCCGCCGCAAGTTCGACATAGGCAGGATCGGCGTCGAGGGACAATTGTCCAATTGTTAAACTGGCCAATTCACCACGGCGTAGACCTGTGAGTACAAGCGTCTTGTAAATTAGAGCTCGTTCGCGACCGATCAGTGTCAACCGCTCGACGGTTTCGGGTTGTAGGTCGGCGTTGTCCTTCCGTGCCCTCCTCTTTCCTGTTGTTGGCACGGTGCGGGCAGCGTCGAGGGGCCGGCGCGATGCCGCCGTGAGCAATCGCTGCAATTCTGGTTCGGTGAGGGCGCGACGTTGGCGGCGCACGTCGGCCGATTCGTCCGCTTTGGGTACGCGGGCAAAGGGGTTCACGGTCAATCGGTCATGCTCGACGGCCCAATTTGCAAACGCCAGCGCGGCACTGAGGTACGTGTTGCGGGTGCGTGCGCCCATTTTGTCGCGGACTTGGCAAATCAGCCAGTCAGCCAGCGGGCCGGCGTCGAGGTCGCCAAGCGTTCGCCAGCCGCACGCGGCGGCCAGTCGATTCAATTGCCGTTTGCGGGTACTGCGATGCTCTTTACACGCTCCGTCGAGTTCCAAGTGAGTCAGGTAAGCGTCGAGGTGCTCTGCGAATGGGTCGCGTCGGCAATCGCCTGCAGATGATTCGGCCGCCGTAGCTACTCCGATCCGCACGCGCTCGGCCGTTCGTTCTAACTCTGATAGCCGCATTCGGGCCGCGCGTTCATCCCGGCAACCAGTAGCCACTAAGCGCACTTTGCCCCCGCCGTCGCGGTACTTGGCGAAATAGGTGCGCGATTCCGTGACAATGCGCTCGGCCCCGTTCGCAGTGATCACAACGGGTGCGCTCTTTGCTTTCCCCTTCGCTGCCCAACGGGCCAGCCGCCGGCCGCCTTTGCTGATAATCTCCGCGGAGGCCGGCAACGTGCGAAACGAACGTTTCTTGAATACGGTACCCATCGTTCAGCCCTTTCGGAGCAATTGCCATTGTTCGGCTAGTGATTTCATCGCGGGCAATGTCAGGTTCAACTGTTTCAGGCTTGTCGGCCGACAGATAAACTCGGATTCGTCCCGGTCGTTTACACAGCAAAGGACTTCACCCCCCGCGACCGTTGCAGTTAATACTGCCGGGTGGGCCAAGTTGAACCGTACCGCGAACCAACATGCGATTTCCAGCGAATTTGTCCATGACCAACCTAGAATTCGTCGCGCGCGGCCGTGACCAGAGATGCCGCGATAAAGAATGACCGGTTCAGACGGGATCGGACTACCCGCGTTTCGCATTTTTTCTCGATCAGCGCACCGAAACAAAAAGGCTAACTCGTTCTCATTCCATCTATTGTGATTCGTGCGCGTGCTAGTAAATGCGCTTACTAGAGCCTCTTCGTAAATGCCTTTTCGGCGCAACGGTTTTAGATTGTCATACACAAGTGTCAGGGCGTTGTGGTTGGGGCAACTGCAAACGAACCCGATTGCGTCGCCATTGTCGAACGCTTGCCGCGCTTGCCGTTCCAACATCGGCGAAATCATCGACAGATTCAATTCGTCAACGATTGGTTTCCTCAAAGCTGAGATTGCGTTACCCATCGGTTCAATCCTCTGCGCCGTTGCTGCCCTTGCTGTATCGTCAATTCTGCGACGGACCAATGCACGATGTTGGGTAGCGTGCATTGGTCCCATTCTGGGATGTCGGAAGTACGCTTCCGTGAGAAACTACGCTATACTTCCGGTTACAACCGGCAACCAGGTTCCGCATATTACCGGAAGTCTACTTCCGCGTACTTTCGTTGCCCAGTGCAACCCGATAGGTTGACGGACCGCGACTTACCCCACCCTTATGCACGACTGTGACCAGCCCACGTTTGCGTAATTCACGGAGCGCTACTCGAACAGCGCGGTCGGATACGCCCGCCCGATGGGCAATGTCAATTTGCGAAGCACGGGCTAGTCCATTGGGCTTGGTGTCGCGGAACAATACTAGCCAAGTCGCCGCGGCCGCCGGCGTAAGCGAGCCCAGGATCCCGTCGACAAAGCCATTGAGCGTTGCCCATCGGCCGCCGGCATTCCCTTTCGCTTTGACCTTCGCCATACGTTTAGGCGTATGATCCGGGGGCAAAGTCGCGAAGGGGTCGGCCGTCGAAGTCACGCGTCACCCCCGAGATCATTGCCCGCCCAGAGTTCCGCAATTACGTCAGGCGTCAATCCGTCGTTGGCCGGCTCGGCCACATCCACGGCCCCGAACGACTGATGGGCACCGTCGAATTGCAATAGCAAATTGACCTGTTCCCCGTGGCGGGCTTTTAGGTGGTGTAGTTTCATGGCCCCGAATTCCGCGCCAGTTTCGGCGGGCATGAGCAAGTAGGCGTCGTCCGCACCATATTCCAACTCCGACGACTCGCGGAACGATGCCAACCCCGCGCCGCTGTACGTTGAGCCGCTTTTGTCTTTACCGCGGGCCAACGCTGCTACCGCGATGACGGCTAGCCCTTCGTCAGTGAACCGACGTAGGTATTGCATCGTCGCAGTGACGGTCTGACGAAGGTCAGGACCCGCAGTTCCTGAGGGTGGAACTCGTTGTGTGTAGTCAATGACGATCAGCCCAGGGTGAAAATCGTCGACTACGGCGGCGACGTGTTCCAACGTGTACGGGCTATTGACGAAGGCCAACCGCTCGGCGACAGTGTCGAGTACATCGAATCCGAATTGCAGCCTTTCGGGATCCAGTGTTGCCCGGTCGCGTATTAGCGAAGCATTGATCCCAGACAATCGTGAGAGTTGGCGGTCAAGCAACATCTCCGGGGCCGACTCGACGTTGACTACGAGGGCGCGAAGTTCCGGCGATGCACGTAGCGCGTCGACGACCCACTGATTGACGAGTGCCGTTTTCCCCAGCCCTGGCGGGCCGCTCACTAATGTGAGTAAGCCGGGACCAATCCGGACATGAGTGAAGCCTCCAAGGCCTACCGGGTAGAGCGTGGGAGGAATGCCGGCCTCAAGTTTTTGTTTCCACGCCGGCATTAGAGCGGCTGCAGTTTTGAAGTTTGCGTTCATCATGATTATCCTTCTTGTTGTTCTGTTAAGGGATCGCAGAGGGGGGTTATTTTTTCGTGGATCAGGCCACACGATATTTGCCGTTGCACGTCGTCGAGCGATAAGCCGGCATTCAATCCGGGTTCGGTGAGTAGGTCGCGAGCCAGCCCCGATGGGCAGCCGCATTCGGCCAAGCTGGCGGCCGCGCTGAATAGCAACCGGTGGCGGTCGCCAAAGTCCGGCGTCCATTCGCCGCGAATCAGGGCCAGCGTGCGCTTAGGCAAACGTGCCGGCGCATCGACGGGAAATTGCGTGGCCTTCGCCGTGCGGTCGAGGGCAACTCCTTTCGCTGCTTGCTGCCAGTCGTCGCGGAGTTCGGGATTGTCCGGCACTGTGGCGGGTAGGTCGAACGGTAGCGGCTCGCCGGCCAGTTCGACAATGCGGGCCGCCGACAGGCCTAGCAATTCGTCGTAGGTCAGCCGTCGTTTGTGCAATCCGGTCTTTGGGTGCCGCGAGTTCGGCGACCGGAAACAGCGCGACGCATCGTAAATGCCGGCGTCGATACGCACGCGGACATGGTCGGCCCAACGCATCGCTAGAAACTTGACCACGGCCGGCGTATCCGTTGTCGAGTCAATGCCCGGCGGTATCGGTACGGCAACGTGAAACCCTTTCGACCCGCTAAAGTGGGCAAGCAAATGGGCGTCGTCGAGCCGGCGATAGGCTGCGAGCAACCCGGCCGCCAACCCGCGAGCGTCCGCCAGCGCGCCGTCGAGGTCGCCGTCACGGTCAATGTCGAACGTTAGGTATGGCAACGCGCACGGGCCACGATAGCCGCGTGTTGAGCCGGTTGCTGTCAAGCAAGCGCGGAAGTCATCGCTGAACACGAACAACGACAAATAAGATTCGCGCTCCGGCTCGGCACGCGGATCGGCGTTGCAATGGGCGACGTGTGCGGCGTGCCAGTCGATCAGCCGGCGCGGGCCGGTCAGGTCGCCAACCACGCGAAAGCCGTAAGGGGTGTTCATCGGCGTTCACCCCCGGCATAGGGTCCACCCTCGACGTTGTGACCGAAATTGAATGTCAACGCATCGGCGGCCACGGTCGGCGGTTCCCAGGCGTCCCCGCGCTGTATGGGGCCAGCCTCTTCGCTGTGCGTCGGTGCGAACGGATCACCGGCTGCCGCGATTGGTGGCGGCGTGGAGGGCGTCGGCGTTGCGACGGCCGGGGCCGGGCCTTCGTCGGGCTTGCGACCGATCAGCGTTAGATCGGCAATCTTGTTGCGACGCGTACCCTCATGTTCGTCGATGGTCAATTTCACCCGGGCCAGCAACCCCGGCGGCAAGTCGCGCCGGCATTGTTCCGGCGAGTTGATGCCGAGTTTTTTCAACATGGGGCCGGATTTCCACCAAGCCGACGGTGTCAGATAGAAATCGTCGAACAGCGTTCGCCCAATGTGCTCACCCTCGAATATGCGGGCGCGGATTTCATACCGCGCCGTACCGTTCTTACTCTGGCCAAGGGCGCCGCGAGTCAACTCGACAACGTAAACTCCATGCGGCAATACATCGGCCGCCGGCTGGTTGAAGAGGAAATCAAGGCTATCGGCACCGGACGTCGTATTGAAAAGTCGTGAAAGCTCAGACATTGGACCGGCCTCCTTCCTTATTAACGGTGTAAGTCCAGCCGGTTTTTCGCGGGCTAGGTGTGCCGGCGTCAATCCACGCCAGCAATTCAGAACGTGACCAGCGGACCGAACGACCGAGCCGGCGCGGTAGCGGGCAGTCGCCCGCATCCGACAATCGATAGAGATGGCGAGCGCTGACCGATAGCAGCGCGGCTGATGCCGTTGCGTCGAGTAACTCGACGGACGGCGCATGTTGAACAGTCGCAATCATTGAAGATTCTCCGCATGTTGTGTCCGACAACGTGTCAGACCATGCCGTTATGATTGCGCGGGGTGTCGATGGAATAATTGCGGCAAGGAATTACTCCGCCAGAAAGTCTTGCGATTGCTGCAAAAGGCCGAAGAAGACAGGCGTAGAAATCCAAACTGGAATAATTTGCGGGCTTGACGATGATTTCCGGACGTCAATTCGTTCTCTTCGCAAGACGCTTGCGATGGCGGTCGCTGGCCCTACGCAATTCGCTCGGCTTTTCGTTTCGCTTGCGTTCGTTTGCAAGTTCGTGAAATGAGCGGTGGCACGCGGATTTCATTGCGTCATAGACTTGGGCATCGGACTTTGGATCATACTTAACCTTAGGGCCGCGCCTGTTCTTCGCGGTTCTCCTAGGACTGCCATTTTCGGAGACATCGTTAGTGCTTAATGCGGAAACAGCATCAACTAACGTCAACGCTTCTGCGGGCTCGAACGTGAGTTTGTTTTTTGCGAGCAACAATCCGATGATCTTTATGACGCTTTCACCGGAGATGTCCTCTCCCCAACGGGAAATCACAATACTGCGCAACTCCGTGAATCCAGGAGTGGCAGTAAGCCAGTCACAGTAAGTAGTGACTATCGCGGCAGCTTGTATTTCAGCGCGCCGCCTTAGAGGGCCAAACTCCCTTGCAACCTCAACGTTTGCCTTAGCGTAGTCGTTCTCGAATGCTCGAAAACAACTGCTGAGGTCGCGTAGAGTGATCTGCTCTCGTGGGGGCGGATCGAACGGTTCATCCTGGGAAACGAATCTGAAACCGGTATCTTCCATTCGGACTTGAGCGAACGGAGAGACACTTACTCTAGGCCCGCTAACGGGCTGGGCGAGGTTGGTAATAAATGAACCCAACGGTTGAACTCCAGGACCGCATCGCGCGGTACATGCCAGAACATTAACAAACCGAATCATCGTTTGATCATACGCGCTGGATGCGGACGTCAGTCTATTCCTGCACGCATCTGTCAACTATTTCAAATACCAGCACATCCTGTCAGATGATGACATGGGTACTCGTGTAGTCATCGCCCCCGGCCCCTCGAAAATGTCCCGCAATAAAAGAGGCTAGCCCGGGTGCTTTCAGTGCGGGAGTACCCGTGAAGTTCCGCGGAAGCCGTGCCCGGGCAAGAAGTACCGCCCCTTTGGGGCTGCCGGACGCCGGGCGACCCCTTTGGGGTGCGCCCGTCGGGAGGCCGCTGTTCGGCTTGGCTCGCCTACAGCCGGCCGGACGTCGCTGCGCTCGGCCCGACCGACTTTCGGCTCACCGCACAGCACGCTGGTTTTCAGCGTTGGGTGTCGCTCGGTTTGAGGCCGGCAGCGGCGGCCAGATGGATCAGCGGCGGCGCACTTTGTAGCGAGACACGCGAATAGACATTGTCGCGCCGCCGATCCATCCGCCGCGCCTTGCCGGCTATGTTAATAACAGATGCAGAAGAACTGGTCCATTGGTTGCGTCCTACTCGGTTCCTCCCTCTTCCCGTTGCTGCATTCATTGCCGCCGAATGCTTCCTCGATAACATCCGCCTTGTAGCCTTTTGTCGTACCGCAATTTCCGAACGAGGCGCCCCTATGGCCCAAGACTTCCTTGCCTATTGGAAGCCATCCACGGTTGACCGGGAACTGAAGTCTGGCGACCCCGGCAACCACGCGGCAAGCAATCAATACAAGCGCATTGAAAAACGCGATACAGTTTGGTTCGTCACCGTTCGCGATGGCAAATTGAGGCTTATTACCCGCATCATTGTCGCGGATCGCATAGGGCAGGCGAAGGCGGCCAAGCGGCTCGGACAGATGCCCAGCGCCCTATGGAAGTCCGATCATCACATCGTTGCCGACGAGGGCACCGAGATAAAGCCCGCTGAGACCGACATTCACAAGGTGGCCAGTTCGTTGCGGTTTGTAAGCAGTACTGGTCGCGACCGGCTGACTATCACCACCAAAGGAACGGTCAGTGCCCAACAGCTTCAGACAATGCGACGACTTGCCCCGGCATCAGTAGCTATTCTGGCCAAGCTAATAAACGGTGATGCTTCCTGACGACTAAATGGCTTATCCGCCGCGTACGTCGGCCGATCCGCCCGAATCGGCTTCCTGACGACTAAATGGCTTGTCCGCCGCGTACGTCGGCCGATCCGCCCGAATCGGCTTCCTGCCGTTTTGGGACCCACGATCGGCCGCCGTGGGCGATGTGAACCGCGGCGGGCAGTTTCGTGACGATGCCTGATTCATCATGAAAGAAACAGCCGAGGGAATCAAAATGGATGACGACCCCATCACGTTTTGTAAACGATGCCACCAGGACGCGCTGGGCTACGGTGAGATTTGCCAGAAATGCAATGCAGCCACCTCGAAGCAATACGCGAAAGCCGCCTGTCTAATTGTCGTACTCTGCATAACGGTCTCATGGATCGACAGAACATTCTCCGCAAGAACACGAACGGCAGACACCACAACAAAAGCGGAGACCTATCAAGCGTTATGCTTGAAATCAACCGAAGCATACAATGATAATGACTTCCTAAGTGCCGTCTTGTTGGCAGAAAAAGCAATTGACATTTGGCCCAATCACGCCCTAGCGAAGGCACGAAGAGGATTGGCTTATGTTAAGGTTGCATATTCCACCTCGCCACCGTCAGCCATTTATTTGCAAGTAGCGCTGGTGGATTTTGAGGATGCAAAACGACTCGACCCACAGCAGAAAGTGATGAACCACAACGGCATGGTTGAGATTCTCAAGCTAAAACTCATTGAAATGGGTGCAAGGTAAGTCCTTCCACCGCCAAGCACCTCAAGCCCGGCCGGACTTTAACCATTGAATATGAAGAGATCCAGCCCGGCACTGTGGCCTTGCACGCCGTGGTCGCTGATAATCTCACTCTGCCGACAATCAAGCACCAACTGGAATGTCCATGGCACGAAGAGCTAGGCAAAACGCGAACACGCCCGCCACATCGCCCGGCAACCGGAGTCGCTGCTGGCGAGGGAGAAGGTGGAGTAGAGGAATAAGCGACTGTGAGCCATTTCAATAACGCCCCGCCGCATCACCTTTCATCCATCCGCTAGCCGTTTCTCGACATCAGCGCGAATGCCTCATGCACTCG
Organism: Gemmataceae bacterium; assembly: GCA_031396905.1. Classification (GTDB taxonomy): domain Bacteria; phylum Planctomycetota; class Planctomycetia; order Gemmatales; family Gemmataceae; genus JAIBBI01. The sequence continues at coordinate 14,060 of JANNLP010000178.1, read as the reverse complement.
TTGTTGAATGTTCACGATTCGCACGACCGGAACCGAGGCCGTACATGCCATGAACATCAACAGCCGCCGTCGAACCGAACACCGCGCCAACAGACGGCAAGCCATCCGCGCGATCGATGCGTCCGCCAAACTGGTTCCGAGTCTGGCGAGGGCATCGAAGTAAGCCGCAGCACCAGGCCGGGGCTACAGTAATTATAGTGTACCGCTGTTCATCTGTCAAGTACAGTAGCGGAAATGAAGCGTTTTTCGACGGCGAGCGATTTCGATGAACCTTGCGCAGTGAAGCGGTTGCCGGCTAAATGCGGCTTGCGAACCACGAGCGTGGCTTGGCGGATTTTTCCGGGGTCTTGCTATTTTCGAAGTCCAATGTTTCTTCGCCGCTGCCCCCGAGTCGATAGATGCACAAGCCGATGAAACAGGCGATTGCGAAATCAGCGATTAAGACTGCGACGGCGATACCAAGCCAGTACCACATGGGAAGCCTTCCCTTCGGGCGATGCCGCACTGTTATCATATTCCACGCGGCACCTTCGCGACTCGAATTCGCAAGTGTTGTGCGATCTGGCGGCATCGAGATCATCGGAGACCGCGGCAACGAAAATCAACAAAAGTGATCATGGATCTGCAGTCTGATGCGATTGTGGCTCGTTGAATCATGCTGTGGAGCTTCTTGAAAAGGCAGCGGCGTCCGGATAATGACTTTGAGGTCAAACATGCGTCGTCACAAGCTACGACTGCACGGACAACAGTTGGCGCGCACAATTTGCACGATTCGCCCGTAAACTGGGTTTCTAATTAGCCACGCAATCCCAGGACACTACCGACATGTCCAAGGTGCCTGCCGATCATCTTGAGTACCTGAACAGACGACCGTTTGCGTTGCGCTGTTCGGCGGCCGTGTTCCCGGCGGATGAACTGCAAACTTTGCGGGACTATGGAAACTGGCTGGAAGCGTTGGCAACGGGTGTGATTCAACCGGTGACGGCGGAACAGAAGCATTTCCTCAAAGTCGAACAGGGCGCGGCGGAACCGCGGACTGATTGCGAACGGGCCTGGGTTCGGCTCAGGGGCCGGCGCGAATATGAGCTGGAACAACAAATCGCTCCGCCGCATTCTCCACCCGAAGACTATGGCATGATCGAGTGGGACGCCGAGCGCTGCTGGTGGTAAGCTGCGGTCGGCACTTGGAATCGTATTTCAGTTGCTAACACAATTATCAAATCTCGCCGTCGAGCATCGCTATTTGTTGTTCTAGGCGATAAGACATGTTTGTCGCAATGTATAGGAACCCTTGCCATGAATCGCAGCTTTTTCCGATGCCTATTGACTGTCATTCTTTTGCATTGCTGCGGTCATGCGGCTCGCGCAGACAATTGGCCGCAGTGGCGTGGCGTGGGCAATGATGGTCTATGCAGGGAAAGCGGTTTGCTGGCGGAGTGGGGCGATGGCAAGAATATTGTCTGGCAGTTGCCGATGCCGGCGGCGGCGGGGTCCACGCCGGCGATTTGGGGCGACCGCATTTTTCTGACTAGCGAAGATGGACCCGAGGCGCTAGTCCTGTGCGTGAGTACGCAGGGCAAGGAACTGTGGCGGCAAAAGTTGGGTACGCACAATAACCGGAAGTACATGAGCGGCGAGGCCAACAATGCGTCGGCCTCGCCAAGTACGGATGGCAAGCATGTGTGGGTGTTTGACGGGGCAGGACACCTGGCGTGTTTCACCGTAGAAGGCAAAGAGGTTTGGAAACTCGATACGCAGGAGCGCTACGGCAAGTTCAGCATTCAACATGGGCTGCACAATACGCCGCTGGTCGATAACGACAAACTGTACATGAACCTGCTGCATTCGAATGCGTGGCTGGTAATCGCAATCGACAAGCGGACCGGCAAGGAGATTTGGAAGCACGAACGCGTAAGCGACGCCACCGACGAGAACGAACATTCCTATGCGTCGCCCGTCATCTGGCGGCGCGGTACGGAAGCTTATCTATTGGTGCATGGCAATGATTATTGCTCGGCGCATAGCCTCGATGACGGCAAGGAAATCTGGCGGCTGGCAGGCTTGAATCCGCAGCGGCCGGGCGAGAATTATCACCGGACGCAGCGGTTCGTAGCGTCGCCGGTAGTGTCGCCGGATTTGATTGTGGTGCCGACGGCCAAGCGTGGCCCAGTGGTCGGCGTCAAACCTGACGCGCGAGGTCGAATTGAAGTCGGCGGCGCGGGCGAACTGTGGCGTGCGCCGCGGAACACGCCGGACGTGCCCAGCCCGTTGATTCACGATGGCCTGGTGTATCTTTGCGGCGAACGCGGCATATTGACGTGCCTCGATGCAAAGACCGGTCAGGAAGTGTATCCACCGGAACAACTGCACAAGACGATTTACCGTGCATCGCCGGTGTATGCCGACGGCAAGATTTATCTGTTGGCCCGCGACGGTGTCACGACCGTGATCAAGCCCGGCCGCAAGTTCGAGAAGCTGGCCGAGAACAAACTTCCCGACGACACGTCCGCCTCGATTGCCATATCGAATGGCCGACTCTATGTGCGCGGCTGGAAAACGCTGTGGGCGATTGGGGTGAAGTAGGTGTCGAGTGTCGGAACAGGTTGAAAGAACGCCGTGCGCTACTTGTCGGGTGGTGTCGTGGCTGTTAGCTTGTGATAGATTCAATTTCATTTGTTAGGATGCAACTTCTATTTGAGTTTGTGGTAATGGACTTTTGCTGGTTATTTTGGCTCGCTTTAATTCTCTTTGTAATTACAGTCGTCGGGCATGGCCTTTGGCTACTTGGCCGGGCGATGGTGCGCGGTGTAACCGGGCCGATTGAACCCAGCGCTGGTCCGCGGGCACGGTGTGCGCGATGTCGGACGTTTTTCCCGTCAGACTGGCGCGAATGCCCGGGGTGCGGCTTGTCAGTCCGGTCGCCGGTGGCGGGTGAACTTGCCGATCTCGAAGCCTCGGCTCGCAGCCTGGAATCGCTGTCGAAGCGCGCGATGATCGACGCGGACACGGCGGAGCGGCTGTATCAGGCCATTGAAAAACGGCAGCACGAACTCATTGTGCGCTTTACACCGCTAAAGACTTTTCCCGGATTGCCCAATCCGCCCGAGGTGATGCCCGCGCCTCCAGTACGCGCAGCGGAGGCAAAAGTCGAGCACGAGGAGATTGAGGAGAAAATACTTCCAGTTGTTGCAGAGCCGTCAGAGCCGCCGATACCGCGGCGAAGCTGGAGCCAGTTGCTCGGCGAGTTCATGGTCGAGCGGAACATCCTGTGGGGCGAACTGATTGGCGGGCTGCTCATTGTGGGTTGCTCGATCGCGCTGGTCATCAGCCTATGGCGAACGCTCGAAGCGCAGGTGCCGTATTTGCCGTTCCTGGTCATGGCAGCGTTGACCAGCGCGTTATTCGGTGCCGGCCGTTACACGCTGAGCCATTGGCGACTCGAAGCAACAAGTCGCGGGTTTCTGGTCATTGCCACACTGTTGACGCCGTTGAATTTCGTGGTGTTGGCCGGGTTGACGCGGGGCCGGCCCGCGGAACCGATGGACATTGCAATTGAGTTGCTCGCATTAGCTTGGTTTACCGGGCTGGTTCGCGGGTCATCGCATGTTTTCATGCCAGGCATGAAGCGCCTGGCGTGGCTGACGGCCATCGCAGTCGTCGGCGCATCCGGTAGTCAACTGCTGGTGCCGCGCTGGCTTGAACTGGCCGAGCCAACGCCGTGGCTGTTTGCCATGCTGAGTTTGGTTCCGGTTGGTTTGCAACTTGTCGCGATTGCTCCATTACTTCTCGATCTGCTCCGACGTGCAACATTTACCACGAGCGACGCGAATCGGCTGCTTCTGGTGGTCGCACAGACGGTGTTTGCCACTTCGGTGGCATTGGGCTTCATTGTCTATTGGAGCAACGATCCGTTTCGCAATCTCAGTCACCTCGCCATCCCGCTGGCCATGCATGCATTGGCGTTGCTGGCGGTGGCGTCGTTGATTCACGTTCGACTCGACACTGACATCCACGATGAGGACCATCATGGTCTGTCACCCAAAACGACTTTACTGTTGGGCACTCTGGTTGGCGTCATCGGCGCGATGTTGCTACTCGTGGCGCTGGGATTGGCTTGGCCGCGGCCACTGCCCGTGGTCATCATCGGTTTGATCAATGCCGCCGTATTCGCCGCACTGGCGCTGATGACTCGTATACCGCATGCGCACATCCCCGGCGCGATTTGCTTTGCCATTGCGACGACCACGTTGTTTCATTGGTCGCGCGGCAATTTCGTTGCGGGCGGCACGAGTCTCGAGTTAGCCAGACTTGCGGTTTCGCCCACGGGCGCACTTGGATTGACGTTGGCTGCTGCCTTTCTGGCGCTGTTTGGCGAAGTCCTAGCAAGAATTGGCCGTGGTATGGATGCCATCATCCAACAAGGAGTGGCCGGCGCAGTTGCGATCTTAGCCCTGATCTGTGTGCTGCCGGAACCTAACGAAGCTCTGCGTGGTGCGGCAGTTTACTTCGTTGCCGGAATGGGAGGGTTTTGGGTCAATTGCCGTTGGCGAATGGCCCCACTGACGCAGTCGCCCGCGTTTGTGCTTGTTGGTTTCGCGTACTTCATTACGCGGCACACGATGCCGCAGTTCAATGCAGAGCGACATTGGGCGCTGGCGTTGGTCGGCCATGCAACTATGACGGCGGCGGCGAGTCTGATGGCATATCGCATCGCTAGGCGACCACAACTGAGTTGGGTGGTCAGTTCATTCGCAACGCCGTTGCTTGATACGGCGCTCATCGTGTCGTTTGCAAGTTTGCTGCCCATATTCGCTGCCATCGATTGGGACACGCTGCCGTTCTGCTTCGCGAGCTGCATGGTTCTGGCCATACTGTGGTCGATAATTGCGTGGGCGCAAGGCTGGCCTGTGCTGTTTGCCTGTTCGCAGGCGGCCGTTGCCCTGGCTGTCGTCCTTGGAACGACGCAGCTTTTGCGCGATCAAGAGTGGGTGCAGTGGAATCCTCAAGGTCTGGTGCATGTCTGGAGCATTCAGTTTTACGGCGTGGGTCTCGCAGCGACGTGTCTGTTCTGGTCCATGGTGCGATTGTGCGCCCGCCGATTACCCCGCAGCAAAGCCCTTCTTGAAGCGGATTGGTTCGCGTTCGATCAGGTCATGGCGTTGTTCCTCGTGTGCGCTCACACAATTCTTGCGACGATCAACATCGTGCCGGATGTCGTTTGCGAAATCAGTTCCGGGTTCGTGCCACGCGGCTCGGCTTTGGCATTGCCGACCGCGTGGCTCGCCACGGGCATGTTGGTTGCCGCACTTGGCTTGAACTTCGCGGTGACGCGGTCCCGGTACTTTGCGCTGGGCATGTTGGTTTTGATCGTGAGCGTGCCGATTCTATTCGCACTTGGTTTCTCGCGCGACCGGGCTGCCGCAACCGCGCTGCGTTGGGGGTTGGCTGTCACTTACCTGGCATGTTCCATCGCCATTTGGATAAATGGCCGGCGACAACGGCAGGCAGCGCATTATGCTCGAAATCTGCTGTTGATATTGACGGTCGGGCCTGTGCTGGTGCTGAGTTGCTGGCTCGGTGCTCGTTACTGGTCGGGTTGGAGTGTGCCCGGGCCAATGGTCGGCACAATCTGGTCGCAGTTTGACATCGTGACGTCATGGGCTGTGCCGCTGGGCATCCTTGTGGCCAGCCTCACCGGTCATGGCATTCGTGCCGGTTTGCCGGGCTATTTATTCGGTGCCGGTTATGTTCTGATGCTTGTCGTCACTGGAAGCAACGGCATCCAAGTTGTTCAAGCGGGTCGTGCCATCGATATGGGCGAAGGCATCCGCCTTGCGCAAATCGCATTAGTGACGGGCGCATGTTGGGTCATTGCATGGTTGAAGGCGACGCGATGGCGTTCGATGCCGCACTTGTTGGCGTTTGTCGGGCAGTTAAGTACATGTGCGATTTTGCTGCTTGTGGGTGCGTTGTTTGCATTGACGACGCGACCTTGGCCAGCCTTTCTGCCAGACTTCGGTCGTTTACTTGGCTGGTGCAGTTGGCTCAGCGTGGCCACGGCGACAACGTGGTCAGTCAGTCTTATATCCCGCCGAATGGTCGTGCACGTGGTCGCGGTGGCGGGAATCGGGTGCTCAGTTTTGGCGGCCGTCGATGTCGCATCGTGGGATGCCACCGGATGGGTGTCGTATCACGTGTTAACGCTGTCACTGGTGGCGCTGGGCTTTGGCATTGTTGTAGTTTCCTGGACCGGTTCGGCGGCAAGCGCGTTGGGGCCCGGGACTTGGAGTCCATGGCGTCGCGCTCGCGCCGCGAAGCTGCTGCGACTTTGGTTCCCCGGCAGCACGTCACGCCGCTGGGTTGAATCCCTCAGCCTGACGGTTGCCGCGATGGCAGTGGCTGGTGCCTGGTCCGATCCGGGTCGCCCATATTGGTCGAGTGGCGCGACGTTGTCAGTCGCCGTGTTGCTGGGTGCGGTTGCCGTTTGGGCTCGGCGACCAGGGTATGTTGTGGCATCGGGATTACTTCTCAACCTCGTCGCTTATTTGTTTTGGCAAGCAGAATTGGTCGGGCGATTTGGACTTCACCAGTGGTATGCGTGGGGCGTCGGTGTCACCGACCGATTCATTCTGCTGCAGGTCATGGCGCTGTCGATTGGTTCGTCCATCTGGTCATGGGTGGAGTCGATTCTCCGTAACCGCGAGCCGCCCATCGACCTGCGTGGCCGATCCATGCCGTACGTTTTCGCATCGTCGTTAATAGCAACGCACATCCTCGCCGCGTTGACGTTGACTGGCTTGACCAGTGACCTATTGAACCTGCAAGTCCATCTCGACGATGCGTTGCTTTGGCCTGCATTCGCCGTCACCTTGATCGCCCTGGCGCTGATACTTCGTGATCCTGAAGCCGGTGCCTGGGGCATGCCGGCACTGCCGATTTATTTTCTGAGTTACATGACGGTGGGATTGGCGCTGCATCAACTGGCGTTCGCCCCGCGCGATTTGATTCGGGCCGGAATGTTGTCATCGGCTGGATTCGTCCTTTTTGCTTTCCTTGTGGTTCGCATCTTGGCATCAGTCAACTTGGTGAAAAAGTGGCTCGGCATCGTGCGGCTCAATGAAGATCGAACGGCGGGCTGGTTCTTGCCGACGCAGGCAGTGACTGGCTCATTTGCTTTGGCACTCAGCGCTTGGGTTTGTTTTGGCGACGCACTCATGATGGACCGATTCGCGGCACCAGTCGCCGTTATTGTACTCATCGTATCGTGTATCGCGGGTCGCTGGATTTGGCCGAACGTGCTTCACTTCCAATTGTTGATTTTGGCATTGGTAGTCGTTGCTTGTGGGGAAGCGAGTTGGGCACAGATTGGTACGGATGGCCCTGTACCCTGGTTGCATCGCTCGGCCCGATTGCTGCTCGTCAGCTCGGCGTTTCTGGCACTCTATGGATGGCCACGCCCGTTGGGCCGATGGCAAGAGGCGGCGCGAATTGTCGCAGTGCAGCTGGGTCAACTCACCGTGTTCATTTTGATTACGTTTTTCGTCCAACAGTTTCTTCTTTACGATCCGATTGCCCGCCGAACCGGACTGGGTTGGACTGAGACTGCGATGGTCGCGGCGCTGCTCATGGCGGCAACTGTCGCCGCGATGAGTTTGGCTTTCCAAGACGCAACTCATTTCGACTTGCGGCGACGTGGTCGGTTGCTTTGCGTTTGGGGCGCGGAGATACTGTTCGTATTGTTCCTCATCCATCTTCGGCTGAATGTGCCGGATGTGTTCCCGAGCTTCCTGGGTCGATTCTGGCCATTCACTATTATGGCGGTGAGCTTTATCGGTGTCAGTGCAAGCGAGACATTGCGGCGGCGAAACGCTCCCATTGTCGCAACGCCAATATTGCAAACGGGTTTGCTACTGCCGTTGCTGCCGCTTCTGGCTTACCTGATCCGGCCCCTGGCGAACTTTGGCGGATTGGCCGAGGCGATTCCCGGATTGCAACCAATGTTGCGCTATCTGGATCACCTGCCCAGTCACTTCGGCACGCATGCATCGGTGTGGTTTTTGTGCGGGTTGCTGTACGCTCTCGTTGCCGTTCTTCAGTGGTCTTCGGGCTTTGCTCTGATCGGAGCGCTCGCCATCAACTTCGGGTTGTGGGTGCTATATGCCAACAGTGAATCGCTTTCCTTCATGCGGCATCCGCAACTCTGGTTGATTCCCATCGGACTCATCATGCTCGCGGCAGAATTTCTCAATCGCGCTCGGCTAGGCCAACACGCGCCGGTTGTCCGGTATCTGGGACTGCTGCTGGTTTACGTCGCCTCCACTGCCGACATGTTTATCACGGGACTGGGGAACTCGGTCCTGTTGCCGATCTTGCTGGCAATGCTATCGGTGGCGGGCGTACTGGCGGGCATTATGTTACGCATCCGGGGATTCTTGTTTCTCGGCACCGCGTTCCTTGGCCTGGTCATCTTCGCGCAAATCTGGCACGCCGCCGTTGATCGGCAACAAACCTGGCTCTGGTGGGCTTCCGGTATTGTGCTTGGCATCGCCATCCTGTCGCTGTTCGCCATCTTTGAAAAACGCCGGCACGACGTTATGAGGATTCTCGCCGACGTTCGCCAATGGCAGTGATTCTCGCATCGCGCTTCTTTGCTCGTTTCGCCCATACAACAAGTGGTGTCACTGGGTATCACGCCATGAACAATAGCGCCGCACCGTTCACGCTGTTTACCTCGCGGCCAATTCAATTCCTTGATGTCCATGAAATCCGTGGATACCGGATCAAGATGTATGAAATTGCGTACGGTGGGTTGCCCTTGAAACAAAGTGTTTTTGAGCCGGGAATAAATATGGCGATGGCCGAGTTGCCCCAGCCGGCGCATGATGTGGGTCGGCCCGGCCTTGGCTTTGTGATCTGCCATCAGGGTCGCACTGGCGACTATATTATACTGTGCTGGTGGGATCGCGAGAACGAATTGCCGATTCGTGTATTCGTGCGCGATCAAGGTTGGCGCCCCGCCTGCGGTAGCGAATCGGTCTGCGTTTGGGATTTGGAAGTGATATGGCACGAACGCTGTGCTTATGTCGAAACCATGCTGACACCGGGTATTGAATCGCCCGCCGAGGCGTACTGCAATCGAGGGCTGCGGACATGATGCGCTATTACCTGTATTTCGTGGTGGTATTTACGTTGACCCTCGATGCGCGGGCTGAAACGCCGCGCGATGCCCTTTGGGCGGCGGTGCGCAATGGCGATTTGAAGGCCATCGAAGCGGCGCTTGATAAGGGCGCTGATGTCAACGCGGCCAACGAAATCGGCATCACGGCCATGTGGATCGCGGCGGGCAAAGGCAAACTGGATGTGATTGAAACTCTGCTAAAGCGCGGCGCTGATCCCAGCGCGCGGGATCTGATCTGGTATCAGACGCCGCTGAGTTCCGCAGCGGGCAGTGGGAAAATCGAAATGGTCAAATTGCTGATCAAAGCCGGAGCTAATGACTATGAGGCGGCACTCATGGGAGCGGCCGGTCGTGGCAGTCTGGAAATGGTCCGCACAATTCTTGAAACGGCGAAACCGCCGTCGCAAGAGGTGCTCGATGCCTCGTTGTTCGTCGCGCAGCGGGCCAGTGCGGAAGTTCAGGAGTTGCTGAAGAAGGCTGGAGCGACAGCGTTGCCAGCGGCGTCCGAAGAGGACAAGGCGAAATGGAAGCCGCTCATTGGCACTTACGAAAATGATAACGGAGGCAAGCTTGTTGTGGATGTGCGCGAACCGGGACTTATTGCTCGTGGCGGCGCAGGCGGCAGCATGATCTTGCGACCCACCGGCCCTGATGTGTTTCAGCCGCTCGGCTCGACTGCGACCAGCATCGCATTCGAGCGGAAAGACGGCAAAGTGTCGCGCGTTGTGCTGAAGCGGTTCACGGCTGAGTCGAGTTACTTTGTCGCCGACTCGAAGCCGGTACATAAACCGCTTGGTGTGCCGCGCGATGCCGAAGGCGGCGCTGTCGCTGCGCCACTGAACTGGCCGTCGTTCCGTGGTCAAGACGCATCCGGCGTGGCCGACGGGCAACGGCCGCCGGTGACGTTTGATGTCGAAAAAGGCGAAAACGTGCGCTGGAAGACGCCGATCCCCGGGCTTGGGCATTCGTGCCCGGTCATCTGGGAGGATCGCGTTTTTCTCACGTCGGCAATTAGTGAGGATCCCGACCCGCAGATCAAGACCGGCAATTATGGCGATGTGGGTTCCGTAGACGATGTCACCAAACATTCGTGGCGCACGTATTGCCTGGATCGCGTCACGGGCAAGATTCTATGGGAGCACACAGCCTTCGAAGGCGTGCCCAAGTCGAAGCGGCACTTGAAGGGCAGCCAGGCGAATTGCACGCCGGCCACCGATGGCAAGCGCGTGGTCACGTGCTTCGGACCTGAGGGGCTGTACTGCTACGACTTCGCGGGCAAGCTACTTTGGAAGCGCGACTTGGGCAGCATCGATTCCAGCTTTACGATCGATCGTGAATACGAATGGGGTTTCGCCGCCTCGCCGATCATCCACGATGGCATGGTCATTTTGCAATGCGACCTGAGCAAAGACTCGTTCATTGCCGCATACAGCCTGGAAGATGGTTCCAGCGTGTGGTCCACGCCGCGCGATGAGATCCCGACCTGGAGTTCGCCGACGATTTGGCGCACGGCTGGGCGGGTGGAGATCGTGACCAACGGCTCGCAGTTCGCTCGCGGCTACGATCCGGCAACGGGCCGCGAGTTGTGGCGGCTGGCGAAAAAGTCCGAGGCAAGCATCCCGACGCCCATTGCCGGCCCCGGCGTGGTGATTGTCACCAGCGGCAACCGGCCGATTCAGCCGATCTTCGCTATCCGCCCCGGCGCGACCGGCGATCTGTCGTTTGATGTTAAGGACAAAGGTGGCGCCCACATCGCGTGGAGTCGGATGCGTGGCGGGCCGTACATGACCACGCCAATCGTTTACGGCGAACATTTTTACACGTGCACCAACGCCGGCATCGTAACGTGCTACAAGGCGGCGAACGGTGACGAGGTTTACAAAGAGCGACTGGGCGGCATTACGTATACTGCGTCCCCAGTGGCCGCCGATGGCCGGCTGTACTTTATATCTGAGGAAGGCCAGGTGCGGGTCGTGAAGGCAGGGCCGAAGTTTGAACTGCTCGCTATGAACGATCTGGGCGACATTTGCCTGGCCAGCCCGGCAATTTCCAATGGTTCCCTGTTCGTGCGTTCGCAGCATTATCTATGGTCGCTGGGAAAGAAGTGATTGTGCCAACGAAACCCCAGTGCGGCAAATAGGGTATGATCCAGAACCGATTCACCAGTGACGAAGGCGAACTATGAAATATCTTTGCACCTGTTTCGTCGTCTTATTCCTCGGGAACGTCGTGTTCGCCGGTGGGCCGGGAGTAGGCGACTTCAGTTTGCAGGACCATCGCGGCAAGTCGCATTCGCTTTCCGAGCTGAAGGACAAACCCATTGTTGTGCTGGCATTTCTCGGAGTCGAGTGCCCGTTGGCGAAGCAATATGGTGCGACCCTTGGCAAGCTGGCGCGAGAATATGCCGATAAGAATGTCGCCTTTCTCGGGTTGGATCCGAATAGTCAAGACTCATTGACTCAACTTGCCGCCTTTGTTCGACAACACGAGATCGACTTCCCGTTGCTCAAAGACATCGGCAATCAAGTCGCCGACAAGCTGGGCGTGAAACGAACGCCGGAAGTTCTGGTGCTCGATAAGGATCGCATCGTTCGTTATTCTGGACGCGTCGATGACCAACACGGCATCGGCTACGTAAAAGACAAGCCGCAACGCGAAGACCTGCGCATTGCTCTCGACGAGTTGCTCGCAGACAAAGCGGTCAGCGTTTCCAAGACCGAGTCCACCGGTTGCCTTATTGGCCGAGTGCGCGAACCCAAAGCTGATGCGGAAGTAACTTATTCCAACCAGATTTCGCGACTCTTCAATGATCGCTGCGTGGAATGTCATCGTGCGGGCGAAATCGGGCCGTTTTCGCTGACCAACTACAAGCGCGCTGCTGGCTGGGCGGACATGATTCTCGAAGTGGTCAACGATGGCCGGATGCCGCCGTGGCATGCCGATCCGAAACATGGCAAGTTCCGCAACGATCGCCGGCTGAGCGATGGCGAGAAGCAACTCATCAAGGATTGGGTCGCGGCCGGTGCCCCGGAAGGCGATCCGAAACAACTGCCTGAGCCGAAGACGTACACCGAAGGCTGGCAGCTCGAAAAAGCCCCCGACGCGGTGATCGCTATGCGCGCGAAGCCCTATGACGTGCCGGCCGAGGGAGTGGTGCGTTATCAGTACTTTGTGATGGACAGCGGCTTCAAGGAAGACAAATGGATCAAGGCTCACGAGGTTATCCCAGGCAACCGCGCGGTCGTGCATCATGTGCTGGTATTTGCCAAAAGCCCCAAGGACCGCGAGGTGCCGGGGGAGGGGGGCCTGAGCGGATTTCTTGCATCGTATGTGCCGGGATTGCGCTCCGAACCGTATCCACCAGGAATGGCAAAGCGTATCCCGGCCGGCTCGCAGATTGTTTTTCAGATTCACTACACGCCTAACGGATCGAAGCAACAGGACATGACCAAGCTTGGCTTAGTGTTCATGGATGTGAGCGATGTCAAGTATGAAGTCAGGACGACGAGTGCAGTACAACGACGAATTAACATTCCGCCGGGTGATGGCAATTGGCGGGCTGAGGCCATGTCGTTCGCGTCGCCGGCGGGGTCGCTGTTGCTGGGCTACAGCCCACACATGCATTTGCGCGGCAAGTCGTTTTCGTACGAAGCGGTGTTCCCCGATGACAAAAAGGAAATGCTGCTCGACGTGCCGCATTACGATTTCAACTGGCAGACGTTTTATCGCCTGATCGAGCCACGGTTGCTGCCGACAGGCACCAGGGTGCATGCCGTCGCGCATTTCGACAACTCGGAAAACAACTTGTCAAATCCGAATCCGAAAAAGAATGTGCGCTGGGGCGACCAGACCTGGGATGAGATGATGATCGGCTATTTCGACCTGGCCATACCGCGCGATCCGGCAAACCCTGAAGCAGCCACGCAGATTGAAGCGACCGCGCGCTCGGAAATGATCGCGAAGTCACTCGACAAGAACAGCGACGGCAAGGTCACCAAGGAGGAACTGCCCGAGCGCTTCAAGCCGCTTTTCGATTCAATGGATAAGACCAAAAAGGGTCATCTGACGATCGACGAGGTGGCCGCGTTCCTGCGAACGCTGCGGTAATTGACGAGAATTGCAGGCCCAAGCGTCCCATACAATAACACCAATACAATCCTGCACCCGCCGGGGCGAATAACGTGGCGGGTCACCCGCGGCGCATATCCCCCCGTGGGCGATGATCGATCAACCGCCCTATTCAGGAGTTCGTGCAATGTCGCGATGCTGGTTGAGTTGTTTGAGATCGGCCGCCGTGTTGGCCGTTCTCGTCTGCCCCGCCGTCCACGCACAGGACGCGCTAAAGGCGAAAGAAACAAAGAAGGATAAGGCGACTATCGTCGTCTTCAAGCTCGACGGCGAACTGACCGAACAGTCGGCCGGCGAATCAAATCCGTTTGGCGGCGATAACGCGACCAGCCTCAAGGATCTGGTCGAACGGATGAACAAAGCCGCTGCCGACGATCAGGTCAAGGCCGTCGTGTTACTGGCTGATGGTTCGGTCATTGGCTCAGCACAAAAAGAGGAAATCCGCCAGGCGATGGCCAAGCTCCGCGCGGCCGGCAAGGAGATCTTCGCGCACTCCGATTCCATGGGCATGGGCGAGTATGCGCTGCTATGCGGTGCCACGCGGATTAGTATGGTGCCGACCGGCGATCTTTCGATCACCGGTATGTTCGGCGAGGCCGTGTTCATCCGCGGCTTGCTCGACAAACTCGGCGTGCAGCCGGACTTCCTGACATGCGGCAAGTACAAGAGCGCCGCTGAGATGTTCATGCGGACCGACGCCAGCCCCGAAGCGCATGCCATGCAGAACTGGTTGATCGACGGGATCTTCGACACC
>JANNLP010000160.1:0-2277 GCA_031396905.1 Gemmataceae bacterium | reverse complement strand
GCGAATCCCGGTGGAATGCCATTGGCCGGATTATTATCGCCCCAGACCAGTGTGGATGCCTGCAACGGCGTACCAAGGTTAGCTTCATAACCATCTTCCCAATGGTCATAGTGAATGATCGTCCCGGTTTCGCTGGCGGTGATGTTGATGAACGACGTCATGTCGTTCCCCTGCGAACCGCTGCCGATCGCTTCGAGAGCAGCGAGCGCCTGTTGCTCCGGCATCGGCACGAAGAAGAACTGAAGCGGTGCCGGCACCCAGCGGTCTTCCAACAAAACAACGTTGAGAGTTGAACTCTTGCCTCGCTTGGCAGCCTGTAGCGAATCGCGCCGATCCAATCGTGGTCGGCGCTGTGATTGCCGCGACTGGATCCGATGGCGTGCAGGGGTCATCATCATGAATACTCCGACGTTGAAATTCAGCCAGCGATGGCTGGGTAGACTGCGACGGATAGATAATAGCTGCGGATGCGGCAAATCGTCGCGATTGAAATGACGACAGTGTCCGCGAAAACCGTAACGCTAACGGGAACAAAATGCCCAACCGCTGGGATGCCTTCAACCCGACTGTTTGCACTTAATTGAGTAATTGACTTGACCGGGGATTCGCATTGCGCTGGCGCGGCAAGCAAACCAAACGTTCACGCTAATCGTTAATGTCGTTGCTATTGATGCGGCTTGTCACTCGGCCCGGCCGCATACTCGACCATCAGTTTTTTGAACTCTTCGTCGTTGGCCAGCGAACGAAACGCCCGGTCGTTCTTGAAATCCTCGACATGTTTACGGCGAAAACCGTTGGTGACCGACTCGCGCAACTTACTAATGGCATCGGCCCGTTGGTCGGCCCGGTCTTCGTCCGTGATATCATCGCGCTCGGAAACCAGTGCTCGCGCCGCAGCCAAAGTATAAGCGCTTTCGCCATCGTTCCAATCCGGCGCCAGCAATACAATGACTTCATTGAGCATAACTTGGGCGTCGTTAGGATTGTCATCAACAATAGCCAGCGCCGCATATAAAAGCGCATCCGACAACTCGCCATGAAAACCAGTCGAACGCAAACCGGCCTCCGCTAATGGCCGCGCGGCCGCAATGGCCTGGTCCGCCAATACAGAAGCTTCTGACTTCGGCGCGCCCTGCAGCAGCTTCAGCTCCGACAGCCGCGTCAGCGAGTAGATCCGATCGAACTGATAGTCCGCCACGGAGCGATCCTGTTTTGCAACTTCGTCCTGGATCGACAGCGCCTGACGATACTGAGCTTCGGCCTTGTCGTACTCGCGGTTTTGAACGTGCAGGTTGGCAAAGTTCCCAAAGCTCCGCGCGAACTGAAAGCGCGATTCGATATCCGCAACTCGATCCTCGGCCAGTCGCTGCCTCAGCTCGTGCGACTTTTTATACGATGCTTCCGCGTCCGTGAACCGGCCCAGATCGAGTTCCACATCGCCGATATAGCCGTAGGACCGTGCCAGATCGCGCATAATCGTGCGGTCGTTTGGCCGCTCCCGATTGAGCTGTTCACGCAACGACCGGCCTTCCACGAATGCATCAAACGCATTGCGCTTGCCCATCGTCGGGCTGTAAAGTGAACCGCGATGGTGCCAGACCTCGGCCAAGTCCAGGCGGTAACCCACGTTCGCCTTATCCGCTCGCGATAGCGCCCTAAGTTCGGTGATGGCGCGCTCAAAGAAACCATCGGCCGTGGCCCGATCGCCTAGGTCGCCGTGAAGTTTGCCGATTTCCAATGCCAATTGAGCCGATGCATGTCGGGAACTCGGCGATGTGAACTCCTGACGCAGGTCATAGGCTTTGTAAAAAACTTCACGGGCCTCGTCCTTGCTGCCGGTCTTTTCAAGCAACTTGCCAAGCTGTGCATAACTGGCCGCCAGTTGCTCCGGCTTCAGCGCCCGGCTTCTTTTCTGCAAGCGCACCAGTTCTTCATAACGCTGTACCAGCGACTGCAACAGTTCCTTCTTGCGGCCCAGTTGCGGATCACTGGCGACGACATCCTTGTAAAAACCCTCGACGGAATCGATCGCCTGTGTGAACAACGCCTCGCTTTCGCGGCGATGGTTTTCCTCCTCCGTGAGCCTGGTCTCCTGAAACTGTTGTTCCTGCGCTTTGAAGCCGTACATGGTCACGGCCGCGATGGCGATGCCGCTGGCAATAGCCAGGCTCGCGCCCATGGGATGTCGCCGCAACCAGCGCAGACCGCGCTCAACTTTGCTCAGAGGCCGTGCCAGGATCGATTGCCCATCCAGCCAGCGGCGCAAGTCGTTGGCCG
>JANNLP010000156.1:0-2125 GCA_031396905.1 Gemmataceae bacterium | reverse complement strand
ATGCCCTTTTGATGCGCGTGTTGGACGGCGTGGCAAACCGAGATAAACAAGGTCAATCGCTGTTCCGGCGTCAGGTGATGTTGGTCGCAATAATCAGTGATGGCTACCCCGCGCACCAACTCCATGACGAAATACGGCCGGCCCGATGCCGTCGTGCCGCCGTCAAGCACTTTGGCGATGTTCGGGTGATCCATGATCGCCAGTGCTTGCCGTTCGGCCTCGAACCGCGCGAGCACGGACTGCGAATCCATGCCCGGCTTAATGAGTTTGAGCGCGACCAGCCGTTTAACCGGCTCGCGCTGCTCGGCCACCCAGACCACGCCCATGCCGCCTTCGCCAAGCAGTTCGCGGAGTTGGTAGCGGTTGCCGATGATCGTGCCGGCGATGCTGTCGGGCGCAGCATTTGGCGGGTGATCAAAAAAAATGGTGCCAGGAGCATCGTTCGCGCGCAAAAGCGCTTCGCGCGCAAAAGCGCTTCGACTCGCTGGCGGAGTTCTTCGTCCAACCCGCATTCTCGATCGAGCAATGCGGCGCGCTCGACCGGATCCGTCAATACGGAGACGGTTGCAAACGCAGCCTGCACACGCTTGACGTCCACCGCCATGGACCGCCTCCAATGTTGCTACTACAGGATAATGCGACGAAAAGAAGCGAAGCTGTCGATAATTATTGGGAAAGCGCGTCTCGGAGCCAGGCCCGGGCGTAAGCCCATTTTTGGCGGGCCTCGTAGACTGTGATGCCCATCGACGAAGCAATTTGCTCGTGGCTGAACCCGGCGAAGTAACGGAGTTTCACCACCTCGGCCGTCGCGCTGTCCTCGGCGGCCAAACGAGTCAACGCGTCATCGAGGGCGATCAGTTGATCGTCGGCGGTCGGGGCGATGACGTCATCGAGTTCCACGCGCTGGAATTCCCCGCCGTGCTTGTGCCGCGATTTCCGCCGGGCCGCTTCGACCAGAATTCTGCGCATCGCTTCGGCCGCCGCGGCAAAGAAGTGACCGCGATTGTCGAATTGTTGATCGCCAACGAGACGTAAGTAGGCTTCGTGAACGAGTGCCGTCGCATTCAGTGTTTGGCCTGGCACTTCCCGCGCGAGCTTCGCCGCCGCCAGCGTGCGCAATTCCGCATAGACCAGGGGCAATAACTGGTCAACCGCCCGCTGGTCGCCGGCGTCGATCGCACTCAGGATTCGCGTGACATCGGACATTTCCATCCATTATCATAGTACAGTGGCGATATGTTCTGAAGTGAATCACCCGGGAACAGCGTGGGCAAACACAAAAGTACGAATAACGCCACAGTACGAACTGTTTGACGGAAACCTGTTGACGCCTTGAAAGAAAAGTGGACACGCGCCGGGCTCAGGAGTTAGTGAGGGCAACCCCGTGCAGGTTCAAGTCCTGTCCTCGGCAATACACGACCACATCCGAAATTGCATTTCCACGATCGGTTGGACCGGCGATGCATGAACCAAGAAAAACGCAGCCCGCGCATCGGCGCGGGCTGCCTGGTTAAATAACGACGGCAGTTGCTCAACCCGTGAACACGCCACCGAGGAAGCTGGGGTCGAAGGCAAAGAAATTACTCAGTTCACTTACATCGACTCCATTGAACGTCCTAACGAGTGGCCCCGTATTCCGGCCGTTGCCGGTCACTATGTCGAGTTGGCCGTCGCCGTTGATATCGGCCACGCCGACGCGGATGCCGGCGGTGAAGTCCGTACCGCGGGCCAGGAAGTTGCGCAGGATCGAATTGTCCTTGCCGCTAAAGACCTTCACGGACGAGCCGCCGAGGCCGCTGCTAGTAATAATGTCAGCTTGGTTATCACTGTCGATGTTGCCGGCCGACACATAGACGCCGCCCGTGTAACCCGGATCGAAGGCGTAGAAGCTCTGAAGCCTTGAGAGATTCGCGCCCGAAAAAGCGATGACATGAGGCCCGCCGCCCGGACCGGCACCGGTCACGATGTCCGATTTGCCGTCGGCGTTGACGTCGCCGGCCGCCACCCGCACGCCACCCGTGAATGCGGCGTCGTAGGCATAGAAACTTGCCAGCATCGATCCGTTCTTGCCGCTGAAGGCTATCACGTGAGGCCCACCGCCGGCATCAGCGCCGGTGATCACATC
>JANNLP010000154.1:0-4819 GCA_031396905.1 Gemmataceae bacterium | reverse complement strand
AAATAGGTAAGCCCGAGGATGGCGACATACACAACTAACACGATCGGACTAAAGCGCAACATGTTCGCTACAATCACGCCGTAAACGTGGCTGAACGCGGCAAACGCGGCGTTGAACCAGCCATAAAACTTCGTCATGCCCCAATTAAGCGAACGCGACAGCACCCAACCGACAACCGCGCCGATGAGGAATAAGGTCAGGCGTCCGACATCGATAGCCAAACCGTAAACGCGCGGCGTCCAATTCCACTTTGCAATCATCGGGCCGAGCAGCCACACGGCAAGAATGCCAAAGCCAATCGCATAACCCCAGCGGGGCAAAGGCTCGCGGGGACCATGCTCCCGGCCCATGATCTGCACAGCCCGGGATGGCGTCATCGTCAAGGCGTTGACTGCCGAAATGATTGTGCTGGCCGCGATCGTCAGAGCGAATTGCCGGTAAAATTGCCCGCTCATCCCTGGAATGAACGCCGTCGGGATGAACACACTGGAAAGCACCAGCGTAATCGCAATCACCGGCCCGGTGATTTCGGCCATCGCTTTGATGGTCGCGTCGCGCGGATTCAGTCCTTTGGCGATCCAGCGCTCGATGTTCTCCAGCACCACGATGGCATCGTCCACGACGATGCCAATGGCAAGTACTAATCCGAACAGCGTCAGGCTATTCAGCGTGAAACCCAGTGCTGTCATGACGGCGAAGGTGCCGATGAGTGACACGGGCACGTCGATCATCGGCAGGATCGTCCCGCGCCAGTCTTGCAGAAAGACCAGCACCACGATGGCCACGAGCAGAAACGCTTCGATCAGCGTTTCGTAAACCGATTTCACCGACTCGTCGATGAATACGGTGGTGTCGTAAACGATTTCGTAATCGACACCGCTGGGGAACCGCGCTCGTAGTTGCTCCATGCGCGAGCGCAATGCCTGCGCAGCGGCCAAGGCGTTACTTCCCGGACGTTGAAACACGGCGACGCCGACGGAAGGCCGTCCGTCGAGATAACTATCCATGTCATAATTCTTCGCGCCGCGCTCAACGCGGGCCACATCACGCAACCGGGTGACCTGACCGCCCGCTGCCGTCTTGATGATGACAGCGGCGAATTCGTCAGGATCGGTAAGACGGCCCACCGTATTCACCGGATACTGAAAGCTCAAGCCGGCGGGCGATGGCGGTTGCCCAATGCGTCCGGCCGCCACCTGAATGTTCTGCTCGCGGAGCGCTGCCGTGATGTCCGCCGGCACGAGATCACGGGCCGCTAACTTCTCGGGATCGATCCACACACGCATCGAATAGTCGCGGGCGCCGAAAATCACGACGTCGCCCGCGCCGTCCACCCGGGCCAGTTCGTCCTTGATGTTCAGCGTCGCATAATTCGAAAGGAACAATTGGTCGCGCAAGTTGCCCGGTGAGATCATGTTGACAACGAGCAGGAAGCTCGGCGACCGTTTCTTGATCGTGATTCCCTGACGCCGCACCTCCTCCGGCAACTGCGGTTCCGCCAGCGCGACTCGATTCTGCACCAACACCTGTGCAAGATCCAAATCGGTGCCCAACTCAAACGTGATCGCCAGATTCAACGAGCCGTCGTTGCCCGTGGACGACGACATATAGAGCATCCGCTCGACGCCATTGATTTCAACTTCCAGCGGCGTGGCCACGGTTTCCGCGACGACCTTGGCGCTGGCACCCGGATAGAACGCGGAGATCTGGATCGTCGGCGGGGCAATCTCCGGGTATTGCGAGACCGGCAGCCCCAGAAACGCCACCGCGCCGATCACCACAATGACCAGCGACAGCACCGTCGCAAAGACTGGCCGATCAATAAAGAAGCGCGCGAACATGAAGCGTGCCCGATGAGTTGAATGGTGATTATGCGCCAGGCGGTACCGGCATCGGCGACACCGCCGGTTTGACTTTGGCACCCGGCATCAGCCGCTGCAGATTGCCGACCGCTACACGATCACCCGGTTTCAACCCGGCTTTCACGTGCCGCAGCCCGGGTGAAACGATGCGGCCCAGTTCCACCGCCCGCTCCTCTACGGTGTCTTGATCGTTGATGACATACAGGTATTTGTTGCCTTGAATGGTGACGACCGCCCGGTCCGCGACCACAAGACCTGGTGCCGGCTTGGCAAACGCGATCCGCACTCGCGCGAACATGCCCTCGGCAAGTAAGCCGCGCTTCGGATTTGGCACCACCGCGCGGAACGATTGCGTTCCTGTGCCCGATTCCAGTTTCTCCGCCACGAAATCCACCACGCCTTTGTGCGGATGTCCGACTTCATCGAACAACCCGACGTCCACTTCCAACTTGGGTGGCCCGGCGTCGGTTGGTCGATCCGCCATCATCGTGCGGCGATAGCGCAACACATCGCGCTCGGGGGCATCGAAGTAAACGTAAACGCTATCCACCGACACCAGGTCGGTTAGCACGGACGCTTGTCCGGGCATCGTCGCGCCCTGCACAAGATTGCCGACCGTGATCATTTGCCGGCCCACGCGTCCCGCAATCGGCGCTCGGACCTCGGCAAAATCCAAATTGAGCTTCGCCTGTTCGACCGTTGCCGTGGCCGCGGCCACCGCCGCCCGTGCCTCGGCAAGATCGCCCGTCACCTTGTCGAAGTCTTCCACAGTGCCGGCGTTGGTTTGCACGAGTTGATCGATTCGCTTCATATCCTTGGTAAGACGCAGCACCCGAGCCTCAGCCTGTTGCAATTGGCCCTGAGCGACGGCATATGTGGCTTGATAAGGCCGGCGATCGATCACAAAAAGAATGTCGCCTTTGTTGACCAGCTCTCCCGGTTTGATGCGAATCTCCGCGAGATAGCCATCCACGCGGGCCATGATGTTGACCCGCTCCACCGACATGATCTTGCCGGTGTACTCCTCGACATCGACGATCTCACGTTCGAGCGGCACGGCGACCGGCACATCAATGGGCGGCAATTCCATGATCTGCTGACCGCCCGAAGGCCGACAGCCCGCCAGCACGGTCAGTAATAATAGAAGTGTCCCACGGATGTGCATTGCCAGCACCTCATGCGATATAGTATACATATAAACTATCATGGCCGAGCGCGGAAGGCAACCTGATACTTATCTAAACCCGGAAGCGGTCCTCACCGACCCGCGCGTGGCCGCCTGGGCGCAGCTGGCCCATGCCTACCACCGCATCGCCCGGCTCATGGAACAGGCACTCGATGCCGATAGCCTGACCCTCGCGCAGTTTGAAGTCCTTGTCCGCCTGCACCTGGATGGTGCCATTTCGCAAAGCGTGCTGGCCGCGCGGCTGCTCGTGACCAAAGGCAACATTTCCGGTCTGCTCAACCGCATGGCGAAGGCCAATCTTGTCCGCCGTCAGGCCGACCGCGCCGACCGTCGTGCCCACAAGTTAATCATGACCAGCCACGGCCGCAAATTGTTCGCGCGGACATTTCCCAAGCACATCGAGTTGATTCACAAAATCATGCAGCCGCTTAAGACCGCCGAGTTAAAGTCGTTTCACGCCGCGATGCTGAAGTTGCCGCCGGGAGCGACAACGTGTCGTCAGTAACAAATATTTCGGGATACCGTTTTGCGTCGCTGGATGACCTGAAGTCGCTGCGTGATCGCGTCATCGCCGTTTGCCACGAAGGTGGCCTCAAGGGCACGATCCTGCTCAGCACCGAAGGCATTAATCTCTTCGTGGCCGGTGATGCGTCGGCGATTGATCTCCTACTGGCGTTATTGCGTGCCGTCCCGGGTCTCGAAGATCTGAAGGCGAAAGTCAGCATCAGCCGCGAACAACCGTTCTCGCGCATGGTGGTGAAGATCAAAAAGGAGATCATCGCTTTTGGTGTTCCCGGCATCGATCCGATCCATAATCCCGCGCCAAGGCTCAGTGCCCGCGAACTCAAACGCTGGCTGGATGAAGGCCGACCGGTTACTTTGCTGGACACGCGGAACGACTTCGAAGTGAGCCTCGGCACCTTTCGCGATGCCGTGCCCATCGGCATTCAACACTTTCGAGAGTTTCCCGCGGCCGCGGCGAAGCTATCACATCCCCAGCAACAGCCCATCGTGACCTTCTGCACCGGCGGCATCCGCTGCGAAAAGGCGGCACCTTACCTGCTCGAACACGGTTTCAAACAGGTGTTCCAGCTCGATGGCGGCATCCTGAAGTACTTTGAGGAATGCGGCAGCGACCATTTTCAAGGCGAGTGTTTCGTCTTTGACAAGCGTGTCGGCCTCGCGGCCGACTTGGATCAATCCGGCCACGGCTTTTGTTTCGTCTGTCAAAGCGTGTTGTCGCCGGGAGAACTGGCCGACCCGTTAACAGTCGCCGGCGCCTCCTGCCCGCGCTGTTACAAGTCACCGGAAGAACACCAGGCCCAGGCAATGGCGCGACATCAGGACAAGCTGCGGCAAATCACGACACCGTTGCCGGGCAAACAGCCGCAAGATAATTTCCGCCCGCTGAAAATCCACGCCAAGCACGATGGCTTCACCATGCTGGAGTTCGTCTGCGATGTCTTCGGCCATATCCCGCATCATGATTGGCTCGCACGTTTCAATGGTGAAAACGTAGTCGATTGCGAGCGCCGTCCGGTTGCGCCGTCACACATCGTTCGTCCGGGTGCAATCTACTTCACCCGCGAACGGCTGCAGAGCGAACCCGATGTGAATGTCGCAATTGACATTCTTTACGAAGACACGGCCCTCATCGTCCTCAACAAGCCGGCACCGCTGCCGATGCATCCCAGTGGCCGGTATCACCGCAATACGCTGGAATGGATTCTCCGTGCGGTTTACGCTCCGCAAAAGCCGCGGCCAGCACATC
>JANNLP010000112.1:0-2758 GCA_031396905.1 Gemmataceae bacterium | reverse complement strand
CCTACAGCGTACGCGGCCCCGAATTCGACCGAACAGTCGTCGTGTGGGTCCACCCTGCCGGTAAGTCCAGTTTGTTTCTGAATGGCAAACCCAGCAAGGGACTTCAATCGCTTTTGGATCGCAAGGCGGCCGTCCTCGCTCTGGATGTTTTCGGCACGGGCGAGTCGGCGATCGACAAGCCGCGCGTGGACGCCAAGTTTGCCGGCTACACCTTCGGCTACAATCGACCGCTGCTCAGCGAACGCGTACATGACATCCTAACCGCCGTCGCCGTCGCCAAAGCCCACCCACAAACGAAGCGAGTGCATTTGGTCGGCTGGGAATCTGCCGGGCCGTGGGTCGTCCTGGCTCGCGCGCTCTGCGGCGACGCTGTTGATCGCACGGCCGCCGATCTCGACGGATTCCGCTTTGATAAAGTGCACACGAATGACGACCAGATGATGTTGCCCGGCGCACTTAAATACGGCGGCTTGTCGGCGTTCGCGGCGCTATGTGCGCCGGGTGACCTGCTGCTGCACAACCATCGCGGAACCGGAACCGGTCGCCTGGTATCCGATGCGTATCAAAGTTTCATGGCCGAGCCGCGACTCAAGCGTGCGCCGGAACGATTGCCGCCGGAGCAGGTTGCTGAGTGGCTGATACCCAGTCCGAATTGATTTTCGGCAACCCGGCGCAAGCCATGGACTTTTGTTGTTAGTGGAGGGAAAGTGCAGATCGAGGGGGTGAAGACCTACCCGGACATGGCATCGTTGCCGACGCTGGTTCACGACGTATCCGTGGTCACGCCGCAGCATCTCTCGGAGGCGATCGTAGAGCAGGCCGCAGCTATCAGCGTCCAAAACATCTGGTTCCAGCCTGGCGTCGAATCGGAACGGGCCAACGCGCGAGCGCAAGAGCTCGGGATGAATGTGGTCGCCGGTGGTCCGTGCATCCTGGTCGTCTTGCGATATCGCGAACGCGGGTCGCAAGCGAAAGCGGACACCGCGGCCTCAACGGAATCGACACACGAACAGTCAGATCAAGACGGCACGAAGCCACGCATTTGTCGAATTGAGCCGGGCAATAAATGAATCGAGTTGAGACCAGAAATCTTCCGAAGTCGACTGGAACCAGCAGGACTCAGAATTTCGAATGGTCTTACTGTCGACGGCGCGCAACCAGCTCCGGTCCGACACCTCGACGACTTCTCTTTGCGCCGATCGCCAGTCGCAAATTAGCACTGCAACGATGTTTTGGCGTATGCTTGAGACGATCCGGGAGCGATGGATTTGTCAAGTATAAAATTCCACACGCAGAAATCAGACCTGAACACTTGAATAATCGCCTCGGGGCTTGTCAACGTCTCAAGGGTGGGCCATCATGCAGTTTGAATGGCCACCGAATCCACCCATGATGAATTAAGCACCCTGCGGCGGGCCGCCAGCGGCGATGCGGCCAGTTGGCAGGCCGTGCTGGGCGAACATCGTGATCGCCTGCGCAAGCTTGCGGTATTTCGCCTCGATCGCCGTTTGCAAAGCCGCCTCGATGCTTCGGACGTCGTCCAAGACGTATTTGCGGAAGCGTCGCGCCGGCTGGATGATTACTTGACGAAGCCGAGTGTGCCGTTTTTTCTTTGGCTACGGGCACTCGCGTGTCAGCAGGTTGTCTCGTTACACCGCCGACATCTGGGAGCCGAACGTCGCGATGTGCGCAAAGATGTTTCAATCGATCAGGCTGAATTGGATAGTTCAACCGCAATGGCCGCGCACTTGGCCGGGGATCAAACCAGTCCGAGCGAGGCGGCGTTGCGTGGCGAAAAAGCGAATAGCGTCCGCGATGCATTGGCGCAAATGGACCCGATGGATCGCGAAGTCCTGGCGCTGCGCCACTTCGAAGGGCTGAGCAATGCCGAAGTCGCTGAAGTGTTAAGCCTCAGTATCTCGGCGGCCAGCAAGCGCTACATCCGCGCGGCGGAGCGGTTGCGGACAATCATGAACGACTTATCGGTTCAATCCGAATCGGCGCCGGTGACGCCATGATCGATGATCTATCAGAACGCGACCCCGTGGAAGAATTGGCGGAAGAATTTCTCGAACGCCGGCGACGACGTGAACCGGCAACCCCCGAAGAATATGCCCGCAGGTTCCCTGCGCTGGCGGATCGCATCCGTTCCGTGTTTCCCGCGCTGCTGATGCTGGACGAAATTGCCCCCGAAGCAGTTGAGCAGCGGAGTCAGGAGAATCCCAAGCAGCTTGGCGAGTTTCGCATCATTCGGCAAATCGGCCGTGGCGGCATGGGCATTGTCTACGAAGCCGTGCAAGAATCGCTGGATCGCCGCGTAGCCCTTAAAGTGTTGCCTGGCGAATCGGCGCGCGACGCCGTCTACCTTGATCGCTTTCGCAGCGAAGCCCGCACGGCAGCACGATTGCACCATACCAATATTGTCGCCATTCACGGAGCGGGTCAGGCGGATGGTGTTCACTTTCTGGTCATGCAGCTGATCAACGGCGTGGGCCTGGACGCAGTTCTAGGCGGTTTACGTCGAGCGCGGCCCATCGAGGCGGCAAACGCTGTTTTCAATGATCGCACGTTAGCATCGGGTTTGTCCACGACTGCCGATGCCAACGAACACCTTGACTTGGTTCGACTCTTCGACCACGATCGTGCGAAGTATTTCCGTACCGTTGCCCGGTTGATTGCCGAGGCGGCGGATGCGCTGGCCCATGCGCATCAGTTCGGCGTCGTGCATCGCGATGTCAAGCCGTCTAACTTGTTGCTG
>JANNLP010000105.1:0-2264 GCA_031396905.1 Gemmataceae bacterium | reverse complement strand
ATTGTCGTGACCGGCGATGTGACGCAGACCGACTTGCCGGACAAGACCCGTTCGGGCTTGGATGATGCCATTGTACGCTTGAAAAACATCGAGCGGATTGGCTCAGTGTTCTTGGACGAAAAGGACATTGTTCGCCACCCGCTGGTGGCACGCATCGTGAAGGCCTACGATACGCCTAAACGCCGAACCTGAACCGGTGTTTGTCTTCTTTGTGTTTTCCTCTGTGCACTTCGTGTCTCTGTGGTTGGTCTTGGCTCTTAAGAATTCACCACAGAGACACAGAGATCACATAGGAAAACACAAAGAAGACACTCAGGTTCGTAATCGGATGGATCCGCTATGTTGTTCGACGCTTTTCCGGGCTTCGGCCCCAATCGCTACGATCCGCGGCGCGGACAATTGTCTCTGGAGCAAGTCAACGGCAACCGGCCGCAGGACTTGCGGGCAGCGGTGCGGGCGGCCGCGCCCAAGTTGCCCGGCGTCTACGGCATGTTGGACCCGCGCAATCGGCTCACCTATGTCGGCAAGGCCAAGAACCTGCGCTCGCGGCTGTTGAGCTACTTCCGGCCCAATAGCCGCGACGCCAAGGCTGGAAAGATTGTCGCCCAGACTCGATCCTTGGTATGGGAAACCGCCCCGAGCGAATTTGCCGCTCTGTTGCGCGAGTTGGAACTGATTCGCGCTTTCTGCCCGAGTTACAACGTGATTGGCCAGCCCGGCCGCAAACGGTTTACCTACTTGCACCTGGGCCGCTCGCCCGCGCCGTACTTTTTCAAGCATCGTGAATTGCTTCCGAAGACCATTGCGACGTACGGGCCGTTGCCCGGTAGCCGGCGCCTGGGTGATGCCGTGCGTCGGCTGAATGACATGTTTCAGCTGCGCGATTGCCCACAGTCGGTGCCCATGAAGTTTGCCGACCAGCGCGAGTTGTTTCCGGTGGATGAGCCGGCTCGCTGTTTGCGGTTCGACATTGGCATGTGTCTTGGACCGTGTATCGCGGCCATCACGAAACCGCAATATGGTCGTGGCGTGAAAGCGGCCAAGGCATTCCTGGACGGCCAGGACATGGACCCGCTGCTCAAACTGAAACAGGCGATGGCCGAAGCGGCGGCGGCACAACAATTTGAGCGGGCAGCCAGCCTGCGTGATCGCATTGACGATCTCTATTGGCTGCACGAGCGGTTGGCGTGGCTGCAAACGGCTCGCCGTGAGTTTTCGTTTGTTTATCCGGTGGAAGGCGTGTGGTACGTTCTTCGCGGTGGTCGGGTGATGGCCGCCGTTGCAGCACCGCGATGTCGCCGCACGCGCAAAACGGCACTCAAGGCAGTGGATGCCGTGTTCCCGGCCAGCGGCGGCTCGTCAATCATTCCGAATGAGATGTACGATCACGTGCTATTGGTATCTGCGTGGTTTCGCCGCCATGCCAGCGAGAAAGAGCGCATCTTGACGCCGAATCAGGCACGCAAACATTGCCACGAATTGAGTGCCGTGGCGTAATCTTAAGGTCGCTTGATTGCCTTTGAATCAGCATCGCGCACTTTTCTAATATCGATAATTGCCGGCTTACGCCCAGCGCGAATGCGCAATCGTCGTACCGGAATGTCGTGTTCGTCTTCGATGTCACCGACAATTTCTTCCAGGATGTCTTCCAGCGTCAACAATCCAAGAATCTTCTCGTCGG
Organism: Gemmataceae bacterium; assembly: GCA_031396905.1. GTDB lineage: Bacteria > Planctomycetota > Planctomycetia > Gemmatales > Gemmataceae > JAIBBI01. The sequence goes on along the minus strand of JANNLP010000105.1, from coordinate 583 downwards.
CATCACGCACAAGCGCCATCGGCTTGTGTGACTTCTTGAAGAGTTTCAGTGCGTTGGCGATGGTTTCTTCCGGATCCAGGTAGGTGGCGGGATAAAGCGCATCATCTAGCAGCACCACGCCGGCCAGGCTGAACAGGTAGAACAAGTCTTTCGTGTTGACGATGCCGACGACGATATCCGTGGCTTTATCGAAGACGGGCATGCGCGTGTGGGCACCTTCCCGGACGGCGGCCATGATCTCGTCGGACGTCATTGAAATGTCGAGGCTCGCCATTTTCTCCCGAGGCACCATGCAATTGCGCACGACTTTGTTGGTCAGCATGAACACATTCTGCATCAGCTCGGCTTGCTCACCGCCGATGACGCCGGCTTCTTCCGTGTCCTCGATCAGCATTTGCAGTTCTTCAACTGAATGCACGCTCTCCGATGGTTGTGCTGCCCGGAAGCCGAAGAGCTTGAGCAGCAAGTTACCGGTGCCGTTCATCACGTTGATGACTGGCGACGTGAGCTTGTAAAACATCAATAGCGGTGGAGCCACCCATAGCGATGTCCGATCCACCGCCTGCAGCGCGATCGTCTTGGG
>JANNLP010000101.1:0-1665 GCA_031396905.1 Gemmataceae bacterium | reverse complement strand
GGGGGGGGGTTTTTATTTTTTTTTTTATTTTCCGCGTTGGGGGTGGGTTTAAAAAAACGGTTTTACCCCCCCACGCCGTTTTTGACTTTGCGGTGTTTGGCGGCTCAGATAACTTGTCATTCTATTTGACGTTACTCACTGCAGCATCGAAATAGATGTTACTCACCAATAGCGGCCAATTGGAATTGAGCTCGCCTCATTCAATGCATCCAATTACGCAATAATATCCCCCGCCGTCACTCGCGCGATTTCATCCACCGTTGTCATGCCCATCACGACTTTCTTCCAGCCATCCTGTCGCAGACTCAACATGCCGTTCTTTGTGGCTTCTTGCCGGATGACGCCGGCGTTGACGCGGCTGACGATCATTTCGCGGATGGGGTCGCTGTTCACCATGAGTTCGTGAATACTGGTGCGGCCACGGAAGCCGGTTTGCCGGCAACTGCGGCAGCCGGTCCCGTGGTAGATATGCGGCAGATCGCGCGGAAAGTCGGCCGGCAGGTCGTCGTAGTTCGGCTTAACTTCCGTTTTGCAATCGCTGCAAATGGTGCGCACGAGCCGCTGTGCCATCACGCCTTCGACGGTGCTGGCTACCAGAAACGGCTCAATGCCCATGTCGATCATTCGCGTCACGGCGCTCGGGGCGTCGTTGGTATGAAGCGTGCTGAAGACCATGTGACCGGTGAGCGAAGCCTGGATGGCGGCTTCGCCGGTCTCCAAATCCCGCATTTCACCGATCAGGATCACGTCCGGGTCGTGCCGCAGAATGCTGCGAAGCGCATTGGCGAAGGTCATGCCGATCTTAGTATGGACCTGAATCTGGCTGATGCCACTCTGTTGGTACTCGACCGGGTCTTCGACTGTGATGATCTTGGTGATCTCGTCCTTGATTTCGTTAAGAGCTGAATAGAGTGTGGTACTCTTGCCGGAGCCGGTTGGCCCGGTGACAAGCACGATGCCATGCGGCCGGTCAATGAGTTGCTTAAACGTGTTGTAGATGTGCGGCAACATGCCGACATTGGCGAGGTTGAACACCATGCGGCCCTTGTCGAGCAAGCGCATGACAATGCCTTCGCCGTAGATCATGGGAATGATCGAGACACGGACGTCGACCTCACGGCCTTGGACGCGCATCTTAATGCGGCCATCCTGTGGAAGTCGTTTTTCGGCAATGTTGAGCCGCGCCATGATCTTGATGCGGCTGATGATTGCATTCTGAAACCGGCTGATTTCGGGTGGCAGCTTTTGCGTCTGCAACAAACCGTCGATGCGGTATCGGATGCGGAGAGTCTTCTCTTCCGGCTCGATGTGAATGTCGCTGGCACGTTCGCTGGCTGCCTCGACAAGAATCTCATTGACCAACTTGACGACCGACGCTTCCTGGGCCTGTTTGGCTAGCTCCGAATCATCGGCTTCGATTTCTTCGAGAAGTTCGACGTCGTCCTTTTTCTTGTCAGCCGCCAACGCGGCCACCGTGTCACCGCCGACGCCGAAGTGCGTACGGATGAGCCTGGTGATCTCCTTCGGGCTGGCCAACACCGGTTGCACGTGCAGCCCGGTGGCGGATTGCAACTCATCCAGCGCGTACACGTCGTATGGGTTACCCGTGGCGACGATCAGCGTGCCGTTGTCCCGGGAGATGGGCATCACATTGCGCCGATGGAC
>JANNLP010000753.1:0-22820 GCA_031396905.1 Gemmataceae bacterium | reverse complement strand
CCGGTCCTAAATAGATACCGCACCTGATCGGAGCGCGTTCGGCGCGGCATGACCGTTTTTCTGCACTCACGACAATCTTTCGGAAAGTCGAGTTACTTTCGTAATCGGCCGGGGTTTTAGGGATATCCTGCTTTCCCGGAGGCACCGCCGATGAACGCGTTTTTGGCCGCAACTGTGTTCTTGTTCGGTTCTGGTCACGAGCCGACGCTTCGTACCTGGGACGTGGATGGTGTCAAGCGCGAGGCGCTGGTATACGTGCCGACGACGAAGTCGGAGGGCAAGTTGGCGCTGGTGTTCGACTTTCACGGTCACGGCGGCACGGCCAGACACGCGGCGCGAACGCATCACATTCATGAGACGTGGCCAGAGGCCGTCGTCGTCTACATGCAGGGATTGCACACGCCGGGCAAACTCACTGATCCTGATGGCAAGAAAGCGGGCTGGCAATCCGTCCCCGGCGATCAGAAGGATCGCGACTTGATCTTCTTCGATGCCGTGCTGGCGTCGATGAAAAAGGACCATGCCATCGACGAGGCCCGCATTTATGCGACGGGCCACTCCAACGGCGGTGCCTTCTCTTATCTATTGTGGGCGAAACGCGGCGAGACATTCGCGGCCTTCGCTCCGGTGGCGGCGGCGGCCGGTATGTATTTCGTGGACGCGAAACCCAAGCCGCTGTTTCACGCTGTCAGTGAAACGGATCCGCTTGTCACATATGCCATGCAAAAGCGCACCATCGATCGCGTCAAGAAGATCAACGGCTGCGACGAAGCCGGCGAGGAGTGGGCTAAGGGTTGCCTGCGTTACCCGTCGAAACAAAGTACGCCTGTGGTGATTTACCAGCACGACGAAGGCCACAAGTACCCTGCCGGCACCCCGGCGTTGATCGTCAAGTTCTTCAAAGAGAACGCCAAGAAGTGAGGTGACTTTCGTGGGTGCCGGGACAATACAGTTTTGCTCCTGATCAGCGTGGGCGTGATGCGGTATGACGGGTCTTCGGAGGACGCGAGTCCTGGCCGACAATCGAACCCAGCCGGGCCCGCTCTTGCTCTTGCCGCACCAACGGCGAGAATGATAAGGCAGTTTCAGCTATAAACATCGCTCGATCGAGGTTGCATCCATGAAACGAATACTGGTTACTCTGGGGCTTGTATGCGGCGCCAGCGGGTGCGGCGTCAATGAGTTTAAGCCGCCGGTGCAGCTCATGGCCGACGGAGCCGCGATTCGGGTGGAAGCTCCGGGCTATGCCGCACCTTGCTGGGCCGACATGGACGGCGACGGCAAGAAGGATTTGCTGGTCGGGCAATTCAATGAAGGTAAGATTCGCATCTTCAAGAATCTCGGCGATGGCAAGTTCGCGGAAGGAGAGTGGCTCAAGGCCGAGGGCAAGGTGGCCGAAGTGCCGGGCGTTTGGTGATGCACGTCTTCCACTCCACAGTTTGTGGACATCGACGGCGACGGACATCGCGACATTCTCTCCGGGTCGTACTCCAGGATGGAAAAATCAATGGCGGGGCTGTTTCAAGTTTTGCACGGGAGCGAAGACGGCACATTTCGCAAAGCGGAAGTTCTCAAGGGTAGCGACGGCGAGCCGCTAGTCATTCCCACTGAGAACGAAGACCAGATGACGGAGAAGATTTGCACCCGGCCGTTCGCTGTCGATTGGGACGCGGATGGAAATCTCGACCTCGTGGTCGGCAACTTCTCCGGCACCTTTTACTGGTTCAAGGGCGAGGGCAAGGGCGGATTCAATCCGAAGCCGGAGTCGATCAAGATGGGCGACGCACCGATAAAGATTTCGAGCGCTCATAGCGACCCATTCGTGATCGATTGGGACGGCGACGGCGATCTCGATTTGCTCAGCGGTTCGTCTGATGGCAAAGTGGCTTGGGCCGAGAACGTCGCCGGCAAAGGGAAGATCCCGGAACTCAAACAATTCAAGACGTTGATCAAGCCGGGCGCGTCGGCGAAAGCCGGCTTGCCGCTGCGCGAAAAGGATCTCACCGGGCCGGTGCATGCCACGCGCATCTGGGTCGATGACATCAATGGCGACGGCAAGATGGACATTCTTGTGGGCGGTAGCGTCAGCCTGGTTTCACCGGCCGAGGGATTGACGGACGACGAAATGAAGGCGAAGTACAAGGAATGGGAAGCGGATTCCAAGAAGGCTGCTGAAGCGATGAAGGCGGCCGGCAAAGACGAGGATGCGCAGGCCAAGGCCCGTGAGGGGTACGGAAAACTTTACGAACGCCGCAAGGAGTTCATGAAGGAGGAAATGACCGGCTTCGTGTGGCTGTATCTAAGGAAATGACCGAGTGATTTGGGCGAACACACTGTTATGATAATCTTCCTCGCCATAGTCTTTGTGTTGGCCGTGATCATATTCTGGTTCCTGAACCTGCTCGGCCTGCCCGGGAACTGGCTCATTGTGGCTGCGGCTGTTCTGTACGCGTGGCTGGTACCGGAAGACACGAGGGCGGCATTGGGTTGGCCAGTGGTCGGCGTCGTGTCGGGCTTGGCCGTCCTGGGCGAGTTGGTGGAGCTGGCGGCGAGTGCGGCCGGCGTGAAGAAAGTCGGCGGCAGTCGCCGCGGGGCAATTCTGGCGCTCTTCGGTTCTGTCGTCGGCGCGATCACCGGCATGATTGTCGGCGTGCCCATTCCGATCGTTGGTTCGTTGATCGCGGCGCTGGTGTTTGCCGGCGCGGGGGCGATGCTGGGTGCCATGCTCGGTGAATCGTGGAAGGGCAGATCGTTGGAGGCCAGTTGGGAAGTCAGCAAGGCGGCGTTTTGGGGCCGATTGCTGGGGACGTTTGCCAAAGCCATGATCGGCGCCGTGATGGCCGGCGTCGCTATCGCGGCGGTGTTCGTCGCTTAAGACATGTGAAGAGGTTTCCAACATGGATGAATCGTCCGACGATGTCACCATTGCGTTTCGCATCCCCGGCACCTGGTCGCACCCGAAGGAACTGGTGGAACGAATGCCTGCGGGCTGCCGGCTGACGGGCGATGCGTTGGTCTTGCCCGATGGTTCGCAAGTGGACTTTGGTGCCGCGCCGGCCGATGGTCAGTTTGCCAAGATCTTCCGGTCGTCTTGTCGGCAGCCGGCGACACCGGAAGAACTGGCCACGGTTGATGGCTACAAAGTGAATGTCTTTTTGAGCGGTCCCGGCGGATCACTGGATGCGGCGCGGCTCATGATGCGGGCCGGCAGTGCGATTGTCCGGGCCGGCGGCGCCGGCGTGTTCATCGACAACTGCGCCCTGGCCCATGGCGGCGAACATTGGTTGGCGATGACCGAGGACGGAAGCTCCGACGCGGTGAGTTTCGCATTTGTCGGCATCGTCCGCGGCCGGGTGGAAGTCTACACCATGGGTATGCATGTGCTGGGTTTGCGCGACGTTGTCATGAAACGCGCGGACGCCGATGCCGATGAGTTCAGCATCATCGATGTGATTCGCTACATGTGCGCTCATGAGAAACCGATCGAGAACAATCATTTGCTTGCCGACCTCAGTGGCCCACGTTTTCACGCCTTCACGGAAGAACACGCTGAAGGCCCAGCGGGAAGTCCGATGCGCAATCCCTACGGCCGATTGAAGCTGGTGAGCATGCGCGACATGGCGGAGAGGAACTAGAGGAGTTTGAAGCACTCGTCGTTGTGTTCGCAGGCCGATTGCGGTTAGATGTTCCGACAGGCAGCTTAGCTTCCCTCAGTCCTTTGGCGATGCCATGAAAATACCAGTCATTCGCGGCGTCATCGATCGGCGCATTCTGGTCAATTACCATGTGGACCCGACTGTGCTGGCATCGCTCCTGCCCGCGCCGTTTCGACCCAAAATCATTCATGGCTTCGGCATGGTTGGCATTTGCCTGATCCGCCTCAAAAGAGTCCGGCCAGCATTCCTGCCATCGTGGCTCGGCATCTCATCGGAGAATGCCGCGCATCGCACGGCTGTCGAGTGGGACGAAGGGGGCACGGTTCGTGAAGGTGTCTACGTGCGGCGGCGCGACACCAACTCCCGGCTGAACTCATTGGCCGGCGGTCGCCTTTTTCCCGGCATTCACCACCACGCTAAGTTCACCGTTAAGGAGTCGGCGGATTGTTTTGACGTTGCACTCCGCAGCGATGATGGCGTCAACAGCATGTCGGTACGAGGTCGTCGAACGGACCAGTTGCCGACCTCCTCGGTGTTTGATTCACTCGAAGAGAGTTCGGCGTTCTTCCAGGCTGGCTCGCTAGGATATTCGGCGACTTCCGATCCGTCGCGGTTCCATGGGTTGGAGTTGCGCTGTCTCAGCTGGCGAGTCGAGCCGCTGGAAGCCGAAGAGGTGCGCTCCAGTTTCTTCGAGGACGTGTCGTTATTCCCGAAAGGCTCGATCGCATTCGATTGTGCCCTGCTGATGCGCCGGATCGCGCATGAATGGCGCGGCAAACCGGATCTATGCTGCGCGGAGGAAACAACCATGGTCGGCTAGATTGCTGTCACTTCAAACGACGCGATTTTGTTATCGGCATCAAGATAGAAGGTCCAATAACGGATGCGGTCAGTGGCGATGTACGTCAGTTCGCCCAATTTTCTTTTGCCGCCGGTTACCATCCAATTCCTGCTCCCATATAAGAATACAGTTGCGGCGGCGCGATGCCGCAGATGCGTCACACCCTGACCCCGGCACCGCTGATGGCAAAAACGCTTGAACACGAAATCACCGAAAAGTGGAAGGTCCAGGACGCCCTGGACCTTTACAGCGTCCGCCAGTGGGGCAAAGGTTATTTCGGCATCAGCAAGTCAGGGCATGTCAACGTTCATCCCACCAAGAAAACCGAGCCGGCCATCGACCTGAAAGAGTTGGTCGATCAACTTATCGCTCGCGGCATTCAATTGCCGATCTTGCTGCGCTTTACCGATATCCTGCGGCACCGTGTCGGCGAGATACACGACGCATTCCAGTCGGCCGTCGCCGAGAACGAGTACGGCGGCGAATATCGCTGCGTTTACCCAATCAAGGTCAATCAGCAACGCCATGTCGTAGAAGAGATTGTGGACTTTGGCCGGGCGTACAATTTCGGGTTGGAGGCCGGCTCCAAGCCGGAGTTGCTCGCAGTCCTGGCGATGACGGACATGGAAACGCCGATCATCTGCAATGGCTTCAAGGACGACGAGTTCATCCGCATGGCCATGCTGGCCCGCAAGATCGGCAAGCAGATTGTGCCCGTGGTCGAGAACTTCACGGAGCTGGAAGCCATCGTTCGTCATGCCACGGAGTTGGAAGTTCGGCCGGTCATTGGTGTGCGTGTGAAGTTGGCGGCACGCGGCGCAGGCCGCTGGCGCTCCAGCGCCGGCTACCGCGCCAAGTTCGGTTTGACGCTGACCGAGGTGCTGGAACTCACCGAGTACCTCAAAGCCCGTGACATGGCCGACTGCCTGCAATTAGTTCATTTCCACATCGGCAGCCAAATCACCAACATTCGCAAGTTCAAGGATGCACTTACTGAGGCCACGCGCATCTACACTGAATTGCACCGCCTCGGAGCGGGGCTGCGCTATCTTGACGTCGGTGGCGGCCTGGGTGTCGATTACGATGGCAGCCAGACCGATTTTGAATCTTCAATCAACTACACGCTGCAGGAATATGCCAATGACGTGGTCTTCCGCATCAAGAGCGTTTGCGATGAAGCCGGGGTGCCGCACCCGACCATCATTTCCGAATCGGGCCGAGCGGTAGTTGCCTATCACAGCGTGCTGGTTTTCGACGTGCTGGGCGCGTCGCACATTGATAAGTCCGACGGCATTGCCAACGAACTGCCCGAAGAAGCCGCCCAGCCGCTGGCCGACCTTTTCGCGATTCACCGTGATCTGAACAAAAAGAATTCTCTTGAAGGTTATCACGACGCCATCCAACACGTCGAGGAATCGTTGAATCTATTTACGCTGGGTTACATGACCGTCGAGCAGCGGGCGATGGCCGAGCGGTTGTTTTGGTCAATTTGTTGCCGGGTGCAGAAAATCGCCGCCGAAGGCGACAGCGTGCCCGAAGAGTTGGAGCACCTCGGGACGCTGCTGGCCGACACCTATTTCTGCAATTTTTCCGTGTTTCAGTCGATGCCGGATTCGTGGGCCATCAAGCAGCTCTTCCCCATCATGCCGATTCACCGGCTGGATGAACGGCCGAATCGCCAGGCCGTATTGGGCGACATTACCTGCGACTCGGACGGCAAAATCGATCAGTTCTGCGACTTGCGCGACGTGAAGTCCACATTGGCGCTGCATGAATTCAATGGTGAGCCGTACTACCTCGGCGCGTTCCTGCTGGGCGCATATCAGGAGATCCTGGGCGACTTGCACAACCTCTTCGGCGACACCAATGCCGTGCACGTCAGCGTGGATGAAGATGGCGTGGTGAGTTTGGACGAAGTCATCAAAGGTGACACCGTGCGCGAAGTGCTGCACTATGTGCAATACTCCGCCGACAAGCTGGCCGCGACGATGCGCCGCGATGTGGAGAAAGCCGTCCGTGCCGGCAAAGTCAGCGTCAGTGAATCACGTCAGCTGCTGCGCTTTTACGAAAACGGCCTGGAAGGCTACACATATCTGGAAGAGCCGCAATCGCATCACGATTAGAGCGGGCATGAGTTCGTCCCGTTGATTCAAACGGCACCGCCAAAGCGTAAGCGAAACTGCACGAAGTCGCTGGCGGATACGGAGCCGTCGCCGTCGAAATCGAAGACGACGCTGGTACCGCCCAGCGCCAGGCGGAACTGAATGAAGTCCGACGCGGCGATAATGCCGTCACCATCCGAATCACCGAAGACGCGGAAAATGTTGGTCGCCGGACTGGGGATGGCGGCCGATGCGAAGACATAGTTATCGCCCGCCGCGCCGTCGCCGTTGCCATCAAAGTTGCCGCCGTTGATTTGCGATGCCAATGCGGTCAGGGTGTAGCGACCATCGGCCAGCGAATCAAAGTCCATTGAGCCGCCGGTGAAGTTCAGGGTAACGCTGTTGCCCGCGACAGTGCCAGACAGGTTGACATTGCCGCCGCCTTGCCGCACCAGCGTGAAGGCCGAGGCCGGGTTGCCTGGCAGCGTCACCGCTTGATTGAATGTCACCTTCAAACTCGTCACCCTGGAACGCTGAGCGGAACCATCGTTGATCTGCGTGCCCGTAACGGTGGGTGGCGTGACAATGCGATAGTCGGCGATGACGGGCAGGTGATCCGATACGGTGGTCAATAAATCAAGCAATGTCGTTCGATTGGGTAGCAATGGCAGGGCGGTGCTGGTGGGATCGTTGATATTGCCGTTGACGGAGATGCTGCCGTTGTTGCCAAAGACGTGATATGTGTTGGCCACGTATTCGAGATTGGTTCCGTCAGCCAGTTCACCGGAGCGGAGTTGAAAATCAAAGCGGTCGTCGAGGCCGCCGCCGGTGAGGCCGCCAGGAGGACTCACGGCCGGCGCTTGAGTAAACACGGGCCTGAATGCCGCATTCGTGCTTTCGTGCCACGAGCCTGACGTGTTGATCGGGTCAAACGCCTGGCCGTTGCCGGGCGATAGCAGAGTTTGGTAGCACTCCTCGGTGCTGGTGTACACATTGAAATCGCCGAGATAAATGATGTTTGCGCCATTGCCGAGTGAATCCGCGTTCGCGCGGATCGCCATCGCCTCCGTGTTGCGACGATCTTGATCGACCGTGCTGGTGTCGGCCTTATAGTGGCTGTTGTAGATGTAGAAATCGTTGACCGCGGAATAGCCAATCGGATGAAACTTGTAGCGCAGGGCCTGCCGGGGTTGGGCCGGCGCGGTTCCGGAAGTGCCGACCGCGACCTCGGTAAGCAGTTGAAGTTTGAGTTGATTGTAAATGACGCCCTGCGTGCCCGAACCGGTGGTGCCGCCATTGAGCGAGCCGCGCGCGTAGACACCCGCGCCATAAAGTGCGTTGAGTTGATTGACGACGACCTGACTGGTGTTCACCTGATTTTGGACTTCCTGGATGGCGATGATATCAATCTGTTCGGCCACACCGTTGACTTGTTCGTTGCTGAAACCCTGCATGAGCGTATCCAACCCCGGTGCCGGCGCGCCGCTGGCTGATGTGGTGTTGTAAGACACAATGCGAAAGTAGCCGGCCACGGGCACGGTGCGATCTTCGAGTCTGACAACTTGCAGCAGACAACGGTGCGACATGGAACGACCGAAGTACATGGCAAACATGTGGATGAAATCTCCAGACTCTCGGCGATGAAGTATCGATCAGTGGGGATATCCGACCCGAATGGGTGTCCAAGTGGGATAGCACTTCAATTTACAGTGTGTCCATGCGCCGATCAAGGGTGGTACCGTCGCATAGTCTTTGCCCGGCGATTGTGGTATTCTGATGAACGTCATTTCTTTTCCATCATGGAGATCGTGTCATGGGCATCCGTACTGCAACACTGCTTGCCGTCGTCTTCGCCGCGCTGCCGGCGAGGGCTGACATCGTACTGTCGTATCACCTCAGCTCGTTCAACGGGCCAGCGACCGCGGACATTCCGGACAACCTGCCGGTCGGGCCTGCGATCAGCAGTTTTTCGCTCGCTATTGGCGAAGTGAAGTACATTCAGATCGCTATCGAAGCCACCGCGCCGGTCCTACCGGGTCAGGCAAACTGGACTGGAACCAACAGAATGCCGGCTTTCATCATGAAAGTAAATTATCCTACGGCCTTCATGAGCCAACCGTACGTCAACGCCGGGCCACTACTAAATCAGAACCTTCACAATGCCACAGCTCAAGTTCCGTTTGGAACCGGTCACCCCAATACGTTTCCGGGGTACAATCTCGGTTCAACGGTGATTACAGGCACTGACACGGCTGGCGGCATCGGCGCCAGTGGCGGTATTCTCCCGCCCCGTGTGCTTGCGACACTCAAGTTCGTAGGTACCGCAGTCGGTAGTGGGCAACTGAGTATTACTGAGCACTTTCCGCAGCCTACTGCGGCTGAGTTTGGTCTGTTGGACGGAACCAATCTTGACCCAATCGTCTTCGCCCCGGCGCACGCGAACTTCCCAATGTCCTTCTCAGTGACCGCAGTCCCCGAGCCATCGGCGTTAGCATTGTCAGGTTGTACGGTCGCTGCAATTGGCTGGCGGCGGTTGCGGCGTGGCAACGTCGCCACGAAGAGTTGAGATTATCAATCATCATTACCGAAGCCCGACGCGCCTTGCCGGCGCGTCGGGCTTTGATTGATTAAGACCGCCTTGCTGGCGCTGCGGGCTCAGATGAGTTACGCGGCGCCGCCGACGTTGACGCCACCGAGGAAGGTGGGATCGTAGGCGAAGCGGCGGTCGATTTGCGACAGGTTCATCGCGTCGCGGCATTCGAGCAGCGGGGCGTCGCCGCGGCCGGCTCCGGTGAGGATGTCGGCACGGCCATCGCCATTGAAGTCGACAAGGCCGACGTTGACGCCGTTGACGGTCGGCTGCAAAGTTGGGCCGAACGCGAGGAAGCTCGTCAACATTTTGGCTTTGCCATTGAAGACTTGAACGTGCGGAGTGCCGCCGGCACCGGCTCCGGTAACGATGTCAGCCTTGCCGTCGCCATCGCAATCGCCGGCGGCGACACTGACGCCGCCACGGAAGCCAGCGTCGTAGGCATAGAAGCTTTGCAGCATGGCTCCGCCGACGCCGCTGAAGACCTCGACGTGTGGGCCGCCGCCGGGGCCAGCGCCCGTGACGATGTCGTCAACTCCATCGCCGTCGACATCGCCGGATGCCACGCGGACACCGCCGACGAAGCCGGCACCATATGCGTAAAAGCTGCGAATTTCCGAACGATCTTGGCCGCTAAACACTTTGACATGGGGTCCACCACCCGCGTCGGCCCCGGTGATGACATCGTCGAGACCATCGCCATTGACATCGCCGGCCGCCACGAACATACCGCCTCGGAAGTTGGCGTCGTAGGCATAGAAACTGTGCAACAGGCTGAAGTTGGCGCCATCGTACACTTTGACGTGCGGGCCACCGCCCGGACCGGCCGCCGTCATGATGTCGGGCGTTCCATCACCGTTGACATCGCCCATGGCGACCCGGACGCCGCCACGGAAGCTGGCGTCGAAGGCATTGAAGCTGAATAGTTCTTGCCCGTTGGTGGAATCGACCACGCGGACGTGCGGTCCGCCGCCGGCGTCAGCGCCAGTGGTATAGCGCTCCACCTTCGGGTTGGCCCGCATGAAGTTCTTGAAAGCGTTGTCGGCGATGGCGTTGCCCTGAGCAATGCCATAGCTTTTGTCAAAGCTCCAATGGATGCCGAGGTAAATGCGGCTTTGGCCATTTTCTTCTGCGGCTTGACTTAACGTCTCAAAGTGCCTCGATCGGATCTGCCGAACTTGACCGAATTGGTCGATGGTCTGCCCGTTGAACTCGTCCGACACAAAGTCGAACGGAATGTGATCGGTGCCGTAGAAATTGGCGATGCTGCGGAACGCGGCCGCCCCGAAAGTCGCGTGGCCGGAAACGTAGGCCGGGAACGGCGGTGTAAAATTGGTTCCGCTGCCATTGTTCGCCGGAGCGCCGAGCGGACTCCAGTTGGTATCGGCCGCAGTATTGGGGTTTCCGTCGGTGTCGGCTGCTCGAATCGCCGTTACCGGCCGCCAATAGTCATAGTAGTATTTGGTTTCCCAGCCCGCGATGCCTGCGTCTGCCTGAGCCAGATTGACGAGAGCAAATAACCTGGCGTCCTGAACGTCGGTATTGCCTTTTTGAATGGCAATCACACGAGCGATTTGATTATAAAGCCGTGGTGGGCTGCAGAGGCCGGGTTGGCCATCGTAGCCCCAGTAGATGCCAATCTCGGTCTGCTCGGCGTTGCGGATGGTCGCCGTAGCGATGCTGTCGCCCCCGAATGCGAATACCTCGTTGTACGCCGCCGTGTACTCCGCGCTATTGATCGCTGGTGGCGCCGGGGCGCGAAACTGCTGACCGCTGACCATCGTAAACGGAGTTACCAGACCCCAACCTGGTGTCAGCGCCTGTTGCGTCGGGTGCAAAGGATCGGGTTGCCAGCGACCTGGCAGATTCGTTGGCGCGTAAGGCATGGGGTCGGACGAGTGATCATTGGCCCGGAACGTCAACACTTGGGTGGCGATCTGATGGCCGACGGTTGCACCGGCTTGCGCGGGCCCCGCGGGCAGGGCGGCCAAATCCTGAGCCAGTGCCGCGTCAAACGTCGCCGTGAAACTGGGATAAAGTGCCGCCAACGTATCGCGGCCGGCTTGGGCGACCGCGGCTGGAATCGACGCCCCAGCCGACGCCGCCACCTGGAATTGGAACCGTGTGTACGAACGATCGATCGAATTCACCGCGTCATAAATCGCTGCGTGAACAATGGCCAACGCACGGGACGTCTTGGTTGGACCGAAATGGTGTGCCGGACCGCCGATGGCATGGTCCAATCGCGCGGCATCCAGTGCAAGATCGTTCCACCGCAGTACGGAGGTGGATGGCACGTCGCGGTTTTCGAGCCGCATGAGGCCCAGACGGGTTTGTCGATAGCGAAGCGCGTTACGAATCATGGTGGTACCTTGTCCATAAAGGTAAATGGCGAAGCCGCGGGGGATAGCGATATTGTTCCCGATGTAATGAATATTGCAAGAACGAATTTACAATTCCGTCGGCGACGTCGATAAAAGTTGAAGCAATTATGACGGGGCGTCACCAGGAAGTCGGTGACGGTTGGGTTTGTTAAGATGGTTGTGAACGGAGAATCGAATGTCCCACGTCGAAGCGCTGGAGACTTTTCCCAATCCCAACCCGGGCCGGGACTACGTCATTGAGATCGTGTGCCCGGAGTTTACGAGCCTGTGCCCGAAGACCGGGCAGCCGGACTTCGGCACAATCACGTACCGATATACGCCGGCTGACACCTGCGTGGAATTGAAATCGCTGAAGCTGTATCTGCAACGCTTCCGCAACGAAGGCATTTTCTACGAGGCGGTGTGTAACCGAATGGTGGACGATTTCGTCGCGGCCGTGAAACCCAAAAGGCTGGAGTTAGTCGGCGCTTTCACCGCCCGTGGCGGCATCACGACCACGGTGACGGTGCGACACGGGGGCTGAATTGCCCGTCCGTCTTCGGGTTGACGCCATTTGCACTTCCGTGTTACTTTTTTGGCGGGTACGGAGACCCGTATGCGCCGCGACCTAACATCCACGGACGCCAAGCCTGCCGAGACGCCCCGTTCGCGCCGCGCGCCAACGTGGACGCCCGGCTGGGCGCAGGGCTATGCTGTCGGCGAACCGATTGATGTCTCCGTCTGCATTGCCAACTGGAATTGCAAAGAGCTGTTGCGGAACTGCCTGCGGTCACTGTTGGAATTGCCGCAGGGCGTCAGTGTTGAAGTGGTCGTCGTCGATAATGCATCCAGCGATGGCTCGGGCGATCTGGTCGCTCGCGAGTTTCCCGAAGTCACGCTCGTCCGCAATCCCGACAACCGCGGATTCTCCAAAGCCAACAACCAGGCGGCCGCCAAGTCGCGCGGCCGGTTCCTGTTCTTTCTGAATAACGACACGGTCATTCCGCCGATGACGCTGCGGCGGCTGGTCGATTTCGCGGAAGCCCATCCCGAGATTGGAATGATCGGCCCACGTCTGCGCGATCCGCTGGGCCGGTTACAGATTTCGTATCGGCAACATCCATCTGTCTGGGCATTGTTGCATCGAACGCTGGCATTCCGCTGGACGGGATTGCTGCGCCGTGCCTACCGTCAGTATCGTCGGCAATCGTTTGATCCGGAAACGCAACGGCGTGTCGAAGTCTTGATGGGAGCGGCTGTGCTGATGCCGCGCACCATCTTCGACGAAGTGAACGGCTGGGACGAAGGCTACGCCTTCGGCGGCGAAGACATTGACTTAAGCTACCGCGTCAACCGCCGGCACGGTGTCGTCTATTTGCCATCCGTCGAAATCACGCATCACGGCCGGGTGAGTTCCCGCCTCAACATCGCGTATAGCGAACCCAACGTCGCCATCGGCTACGCCCGTTACTTGCGAGCCACCGGCACCAGCTCTGCCGCGCTGACCCTCTATAAGTTTGTGGTTACCATGGACGCTCCGGTGCAGATCATCGCCAAGTCCGCACAAGTGGCATGGCGCGGCATAAGGCGACAAACGGATAAAGCTCATAAGTCAGCACTGGCAGTGAGAGGTTTGTGTTCGTTCTTGACGAGTGGGTTGACAAGGTTTTGGCAGGCATAAATCGCAAGACAATAATGCCGGCCGTATGTTGAAACAACAACGACTTTCGTCACCCTTGCAATAAATAGTTGAGGATGGGCTACGATGCTCCGCTCTGTTGGAGCTACGAAGCAACCTACGTACCACGCGTCTAAACTTCTTTCACCACCACCCGATTGCCCTCAATCTCAATCACGCGCACTTGTGCGCCGGCGGGGACGAAGCCGCCTTCGGTGACGACGTCGAGGAAGCGTTCGCCGAATTGGGCCATGCCGGCGGGGCGGAGCATGGTGGCGCTGGTGCCGATGGCGCCGAGCAGGGCAAGAGCCTCGGCGGCGGCAGCGGCCTGGTGCGGGTCGAGGTGGTTGTCCTCATCCGGCGATGGCAACATCAGGCGATTGGCAATTGGGATGTTGGGCAAATAGCGCGTGAGGGTGAACGCGACGACAATCGCACCGACCAAGGCCATACCAAACGAGACGAGGGTTCTACTGAGATCACTCCATTCGCTCGACGACTGGGGCATTCGCTCAACGGTGGCCAGGGCGAGACCGAAGAGGATCAGGGCGATGCCGCTCATGCCGAAGATGCCGAAGCCGGGGATCACGAAAATCTCCAGGCCCAGAAGCAGGATGCCAAGCAGAAACAACAGAACAGCCAGCAACGTGAATTGGCCATTCATTTGTGATTGCGACCAGAAAAACAAGACGAAGCAGACGGCCGCGACGATGCCGGGCAGGCTCGCGCCGGGCATCTTGAGTTCCAGGAGGAGGCACGAAATGCCCACCAAAACTAAGAATGTCGCCACAAACGGATCGGCCAGGAAGACGGCGAAGCGGTCGAGCCAGTCCGGTCCGGCTTCGCGCACATCTTTGGCTTCCACGCCGTAAAAGCGGTAAAGCTCGTTGACATCGTCCGGTTTGTCGATGATGTGCCGGGCGAAACCCAATGATGTCGCATTCGATCCATTGATAATCAGGACCTGGCCCCCGTGCTTCACGGTGTCCTCGGCGACCCACACGAGTTGGCCGTCGCCATCTTTCTCTTTCAATTCGTCCGGTGTCAGGAAGCGGCGCTCGTTAACCGCGCCCTTCAGGCGCTTGGCCCGCACAATTTCGAGTTGTTCGTCGAACAGTCCGCGGATCAGCGTCGAAGAGTAGTTTTGCTCCTCGGCCAACTGAACCAACGCATCGCGCACCGGGGCAATCTCCACCGGCGGCGGGGGCGGTCCGCCCCTTTCCTGTGGCGGATTCATGAAGCCCGTGAAGTCGCCGAGCCGGGCGGATTGAGTCATCACGATTTCGTTGCAACCCAGGGCAATGAAGGTTGCCGCGTCGCCGGCGTTGAACGGGATATAGGCCACGGTCATCACGGCCTGGCCATCCGGCGTTCGCTAAGCGCGCAGGTGCTCGGCGATGTCACGGCCAGTGGTCGTATTGTTGCCGCTGCATTCCAGCTGCAGGATAATCAAGTTAGCACCGGCGCGGATGGCTCGCTCCAGTTGCCGCTTAAGCGATGATTGCAAACCGGCGGTGACGTCGCCTTGCACGGTCAAGCGCCAGCAAACACGGTTGCGATCCATCAGCACATCTTCGCGATGGCTGCCGGGCGGCATGTTGAACCGGGTTTCGACTTGTTGCCGGCTGGCGAGTGTTGCTTTGCTGAGCTGGAACTTCAAGGCGTCGCCGGCGCGATACAACCCGAGTTCGCCGGCCCGCAGCACCGGTTTCTTGTCGGCGATGACGACGCCTTCGCGGGCCGCTTCCGTTTCCTTGCGTGCATCGATATACCAAGCCGCGTTGTTGCGCTCGCCTTTCAGCACTTCGACTTTGGCATCGAGCATCTTCAACACGAGAGCGGCCTGTCCCGGCAGAACGAAGCTCTCGTAGTTGACGACATCGACCTTATCGGGTGAAGCGCCGGGGTTGGCCGACACCGCGCCGATGGCGGCATCGGGGGCCATCACCAGTTCATCGCACGCCAGCACCGGCAGGACCGTGTGTCGGGTGACTTTGTTCTTAAGAAAGGCGATCGTGAGAATGTTCTTTTCGCCACGCAGCGATTTGATGTATCGGGCCAGATCGAGGCACGGCCCGAAGTCCGGGGTGGCCGCCTCTTTACCGCCGGGGTTGAAGTCGAAGACGATCTTCTTGAGGGGATTGCGCTGGACTGCCCGGGTGACCGTCTCGCGGATTTGATTGACGGAAGCCGACGTGATCGGATTGGCAACGGTGACAAAGATGCCCTGGTCCGGCGGTTCTGGTTCGGGTGGCCGCGCGCAGGTTGGGCCAGTCACCAGGGCGAACAAACTCAGTGCGAGCAGCCAACGGGAAAGCATCCCGGCTCCATTAAAAACTGTAAATGGCCTCTAACAGGCCGATTATGTCGCCATACCAAGGTCAAATGCCCTAGCACCGCTATCTTAGCTGCCGGATGGGCCGGCGGAGCAGCGCCGTCCTCAGGTTATTCGTCGCTCGGACCCCTTGATCGGGCAAATTGCCCAATATTATGTACCTGCCGGTCCATTTGTGGCGTACTTCTCATCGAGGTGCCGCTTTGCATGCCGTTCCCGCGAAGGAGGAGTTGCTCGCCGCCAATGGCCCGCGCTGGGCGGACACGTGGGTTTCGTTGGCGCTCACGGTAACTGTGCTCGCCATTCTGGCGATGACGATGCTGCTGCTGATCTACGAGGGCCCGTGGTGGGCGGTTGTCATGTTGGTGCCGATCACGGCGCATCTGATGCACGCCCACGTACTGATGATTCACGAGGCAGTGCATTTTAACTTGGCGCCGAACCGAGTTTTCAACGAGTGCTATGGCCTGTTCATCAGCACCGGAAGTTTTGTCGTATTGTCGCTTTACCGCGCCATGCACTATGCGCATCATTCGTATCAGGCGTCGGTGCGCGATGAGGAGTTCTGGCCATTCGTCGATCCGGCACAACCATTGTGGAAGCGGCGGATGTGCGCAGTGCTGGAACTCATGTTCGGCACACTGTGGACGCCGGGGGTGTTCCTGCGGGCGTTCCTGCGATCCGGTTCGCTCATCCGAGAACCGGCGGTGCGACGGCGCATCTGGCTCGAACTTGGTTTGATCATTTTGACTTGGTCGGCCGTGCTGACGATGGTCGCCGTCATGGGATGGTGGAAGTGCTTCCTGATCGGCTTTGCTTTGCCATCGTGGTTAGCAGGCAATATGCAAGCCGTGCGCAAGTACATTGAGCATCTTGGTCTGACCGCTACTGATCCAATGGGCCTGACACGAAGCATCGTCGCCCCCGGCCCGCTCGGCAAGCTAATGAGCTTCACGCTGCTGCACGAGCCTTACCATGGCGTGCACCACCGCTACGGTGGCCTGCGCCATTCCACGCTGCCACGCTTCGCAGAGGTGCTGCCCGAACGCGATGACAAACAGCGATTGTTGTTTCCCAGTTATTCACGCGCTTGCATGGACATGGTGAAGAGCCTGCGCGACCCGAAGATCGGCGGGCAGTGGCGTAGTAACGAATTGGATTGTCAATAAACCCCGACCGTTGTCCCCTCCGCCAGTTGGCTGAAGGGGCGCACTCCGCTGACGCCATCCCAGGGGTATTTTTCGTACGGCGGTTCGCGTTCGCCTTCGTCGCGCTCGGGGAAGCGCGGCATGAAGAACTCTTTGGTCAGCGTCGTCAGCAACACACGGCCGGTCTTGCCGTAGTCAACCAATTGATCGAAATTGTCCGGGTTTACGACCTGAATCACAGCACGAGGTTGCGGTGCGTAGTACGTGATCTTGTAGCCATCGTGCGGGCCGACGGGTTTGGAACAGGCAAGGCCCATCAGCGTGTTGCCATAAGTCGGCGTCATGTAGGCACGGTTTTCGAGCATCTCTTCGACGGCTTCGCGTGTGAACTCCGGCGTGAACTCGGTGCCGCCGCTGAAGATGCCGGTGATGCCGGTGTCGGGAATGCTGCGCAGGCTGCCGGCCGGTACTGGATGGCCGATCTTGCGGCGCATGTCTTCTAGCCGGCCTGCCCGCAATGCTTCATCCAACGCGGCTAACAACTTCGGCGTGGTGAACATGCACTTGATGTTGTGTCCGGCTGCCAGGATGGTGAGTGCCTGGTCGATGCAATGTTCCTTGTAGCGGTTCACTTCGTCGATCTTGCGATCTTTCAACAGCTTGATGACCCAGCGCAGGTCGAGATCGACGCAAAAGGAAATACCGCCGCGATGCTGGGCCAGATGCTCGATGGCCAAGCGCAAGCGTCGTGGCCCGGAAGGCCCGAGCATGAGCCAATGGCTGCCGAGTGGGAAGTGTTCCTTGGGCAACGTTTCCGACATGATCTCGTAGTCGAGCCAATGATCCTCGACGACGATGCGTGTCTTGGGCACGCCGGTGGTGCCGCCGGTCTCGAAGACATATACCGGTTTTTTGCCCCAGTACGCACGCGGCACCCAGCGTGAGATATCAGTATCGGGGCCGGCCCGCAACCAATCGTCTTCAAACGTGCCGAAGAGTTTCAGATCCGCGAAGCCCTGCACATCCTTGGCCGGATTGAACTTGAATGACTTGGCCCGGTCCAGCCAA
This sequence comes from Gemmataceae bacterium, assembly GCA_031396905.1. Classification (GTDB taxonomy): domain Bacteria; phylum Planctomycetota; class Planctomycetia; order Gemmatales; family Gemmataceae; genus JAIBBI01. The sequence goes on along the minus strand of JANNLP010000753.1, from coordinate 5,039 downwards.
AAAGTCGTGCCGGTGTCCGGATCGAAATGCCAGCGCACGATCTCGCGCACTTGGGCGTCGAGTGCTTCCTGTGCTGAGTGGAGTTGTACGGTAGTCGGTGAATCGGCCATGAAATGAAGCCCAATGAACAACCACGGCGAACAGTGTCAAGATATTGCGCCATGGCCGAACACAACCTTGCTGGATAACGACCCGATACACTTTCTTCATGAACACTAGCTCTCCGTGGCTGACACGCTCGGCCGGGATTCTGTTGCACCCGACTTCGCTGCCGGGGCCGTTCGGCATCGGCGATGTCGGCCCGACGGCGTATTCCTGGGTCGATGCGCTGGCCGCAGCCGGTCAATCGTGGTGGCAGGTGTTGCCGCTCGGGCCGACGGGGCAAGGCGACTCGCCCTACTCATCGTTCAGCGCGTTTGCCGGGCATCCGCTATTGGTCAGCCCGGAGTTGTTGCAGCGCGACGGGTTAATTGCCGCGTCGGAGATGAATGGCGTAACGTTTCCCGCGCAGCGAGTGGATTTCTCGCAGGTGCCGAGTTTCAAAGAATGGTTGCTCAAGCGTTCGTGGGAGTCGTTTCAACGTGGAGCCGCACCGACACTGCGGACTGCCTTTGACGAATACCGTCAGCAACAGGCCGATTGGTTGGGCGACTTCACTTTGTACATGGCGCTCAAAGACGCACACGGCGGCGGCGATTGGCGCGGCTGGCCCGAGCCATTGATGCGCCGGGAAGCCAATGCGCTGACGCAAGCTCGCGGGCACCACATGGCGGCCATTGAGTACCAATGCTACCGCCAATTCATTTTCGCCCATCAGTGGACCGCGCTAAAAACTTATGCCAACAGTAAGAACGTGCGCCTGTTGGGCGACGCGCCGATCTTCGTTGCCGCTGATTCTTGCGATGCGTGGGCTCATCCCGAAATCTTCCTGCTGGGCAAAGATCACAAGCCTGCCGTGGTCGCAGGCGTGCCGCCCGACTACTTCAGCAAGACCGGGCAACTCTGGGGCAACCCGCTCTATGATTGGGACGCGCTTAAGAAAACCGGTTACGCCTGGTGGGTCCGCCGCCTCAAGGCCTTGTTGCAATACGTCGATGTGGTGCGGCTCGATCACTTTCGCGGCTTCGAGGCGGCTTGGCACGTCGCTGCCGATGCGAAGGATGCTGTCAAAGGCGAATGGGTGCCCGGGCCGGGTCGCGACCTCTTTGATGTGTTGGCCAAGGAGCTTGGTAGCTTGCCGTTGGTCGCCGAGGATCTGGGACTTATCACGAAGGAAGTCGATGCCCTGCGCGATGCTGTCGGCGTGCCCGGCATGCGTATCCTGCAATTCGCGTTCGGCGGCGATCCGACGTTTCGATTCCTGCCCCACCATTACGACAAGCACACTGTCGTCTACACCGGCACGCATGACAACGACACAACGGCCGGTTGGTTTGCCAGGTTACCCGAGAAAGAAAAGAAGTTCCTGCTCGACTACGCCCCGCAAGTGAAAGCGGACCCGGCAGGCGAGATGATGCGTATGGCCTGGGCCAGCACCGCGGACTTATCCATCGCGCCGTTGCAGGACGTATTGGGCCTCGGCAGCGCCGCCCGCATGAACGTCCCCGGCATCGCCGACGGCAATTGGTCATGGCGCTTCACCGAAGAACAAATCCCGCGCCGCACCTTCGACCGGCTGGGCGAATGGACGTGGCTTTATGATCGGAAGGCGAAGGCGGTATCCGAGAGTTCCAATCCGTTGACGCCTAATCAAACCAACAACGGCTGAAACCCGGCTTGGCGGAAGTGAGCGTCCTTGGTCAACGCGTCGCGGAGATGCAGTCGCTTCATCACGAGAAAGCTCAGGCAATCGGTGAACGACCATGCCTGGTCGGCGTGCTTCAGGAAGAAGGTTCGCGTGTCGTGAAACATGTCCGCATCGGTCCATTCGATGCGAATGACTTTCGAGGCGTCGAGTTTCTCGAAAAACGATGACAGCAGGTGCGTGAGTTTCCGGGCTTTCAACAGCGTGGCCGTTTCGTCCAGCACGTAATCCGTGGTCACGAAGCGACGTTTGCGTTTGCGCGCGTCGCGCAGAATTCGCCCGACACCGGCGTGCCCATCATCGTCGCGGACGAGCATGGCATAGTAACCGCTGGTGTCGACGAAGATCTCATTGGCCATACAGCACGTCGTCGATTTGTGAATTGTCGAGCGATGTACCGGCGGAAGCCAATTCCGTCAGAGAATAAAACGAATCATCCGCATCCGCCGCCGCTTCCACAATCGGCTCCAACCGCGCCACCGGCTTGCCCCGCCGCGTCAGCACCATCCGCTGCCCTTTCTGAACCTGAGCGATGATCCGCCCGGCATCCAGGCGAAAGTCGAGGAGTGAGACAGTCTTCATTGGCCACCATGTTGAAGTTCAAGTTAATGTTAACGTTGCGGCTGACGTATGTCAAGGGATTCGGTCGGCAACCCGCTGCGGCATCGCCGGGTCACGTGGGCGAATGCGGATCGCCTCCAACGGTTTCATCGGTAGTGTATTCACAAACAGTTTTGCGCAATATTGTTTCAATCGAGGCGACGACAGTGGCGAAGTCAATCACGATAGCCGGGCTGCAGTTTATCTTAGACAAAGGACGGTGGTGCCATCGTCGGGAGTTTCCATTCCTCCCGAGTGCCGATGAATCACAATTCTCGATTGACAATGAAGCGCGGATGCCGTCGGCCGCTCAAATCGCGGCAATCACGGAGTTCTTGAGAAAAGAGGAATCGATTTGCAAGGCGATGCTCGAGACGATACTGCGATATGTTCAGGTATCCCGTAACACGGATCCCAGTTGGTTTGCAGGGGTTCCAACCGTGAATTCCGCAGAGTCACTCGGGCGCATCATTGAACTTCAAGACATCGGAGCAATGGAGATTGAGCGGGACGGCGAAGCGTTGCTAGGCGTTTATTTCTCCTGCGAATGGGATCCGGAACATGGCCTTGGCGTTGCCGTCCATCAAGGTCTCGTGGTTGACATCGGCAACGCGGACGTGTCGTTCGAGCCCAATGGGATCTATGTTCCCGACGGCGTCTTGGATGCGGCTCAGACCGCCGCTTGGGAAAAATTGTTTGGCGAGTACTACCGCGAACATCAGTGGCGCGAACAATGTCAGAAAAAGGCGATTGAAGACGAACGACTAATCCACCTCCAACGAGCAATCGACGATCCCAAGACCAGTTCAGCGCTTCGTGAACTCACGCAGTTGCTAATTGTGAATCCTGGTTTGGCGTTGCAATTCACACTCGAGGTAAAGCCGACGATTTCTCTATCCGATTTCCGACTGACGGCCCAGTCCATCAAGGCTCTCAAGGCGGCGGCCGGGAACATTATGGCATTGGATCCGCAAATACGGAACGAAATGATGCAAGGTATGCCGACTCAGGAGTCACAGCGGCCGTCAATGGTGGAGGTTTTTTGTTGGCTCGGCGGCGAATTTGCAATGTGGCACCACACCGAGCGAGTCGGGTCTTCACGACTGGTAGCCGGGCCTTGGCCCAGAGTTCTGGTTGCCTTGGCAAACCAATGGCCGGGTGGCAAACCACAATTTCAGTCCGTGACGATTCTCAATAAACCCGAAAATAGCCATGACCTTTGTCCGGTCACGGACACGCCGGTACGAACAGCAATGATCGCCGTAATTAGCGAGTTGTTTCAAACAGCGTCTTGACATTGATTCATTGCTAGCAAACGTCATTCGCCGCCCTTTACACAACCATCAGTCGCCGTTGCCAGTATGCCGGATCGCGATGAACTTCGTCCATCAACCTACAGGCGGGCGAAGGAGGGTTTTTTTTGCCACTCTCCCAGGCTTTAAGTTCAGGATTGGAAACACCCATGTATTGCGCGAATTGATCGGTTGTCGTTCCGAGGATCCGGCGGGCCGTCCGGACCATCTGCGGGCTATAGTCACGAGGGCGCAAGTCGGTAGCGGCCTGAACCTCGCACTCCAGTGTTTTCAATTGGCCGTTCTCAACCGTTGCCGCAGCCTCTTTGAGAGATTGAATCAGTCGACGACCAAGCGGATTGGTCCGTGGCACCGCCGTCGGACGGTGCTTTACGACTCGGCCGTTTTTCATGGCTTTCATCCCTTGAGTCCTTTCCCGAATCTCTCCACGAGTTGGGCGACTGCGGCGCGGTCCTTGGCGCTCAGATCTACCTTTTCATTCTTGGCGTTTACAAGTGCCAACGGAATTATACCGGACTGTTGGTAATACGCGAAACACACGCGGTAGCTCCCGCGTTTACCGCGGTTGGTGGCTTGCTGGCGGAATCGCGGTTTTCTGAGGCCGCCAGTTGTCCCGATCACTTTACCCACATCGGGTTGTCGCAGCAGCTCGGTTTGAAGATCGAACAGGTCGTCAAGACTCAATCCCAACGCGCGCCAGTCTGCGCGAAAAACGCTCGTTTCGTGAAAGCTGAGCAATTTGGCGGGATCGGCCATCTGTTTACCATCTCGCCTGAGCCGAAAAAACCAGCGCCATCATACGTACTGAATGGCCCAATGACGAACGACGCTGCGAGCGCGGAAAATGCCCCGACAATTGCGTCAAGAACCTACCCCGCCGGGGTCACTTTGGGTAGGAATACTCAACGGCCGTTTACGCATTCGCAGCGGCGGCTTACGCAAGGACTATTTCCATGAACGCCAGCGACCTGTTTAAGGCCGGCCAACTCGGTGCCGCAATTGACGCCCAACTCGGCACGGTGAAAGCGCATCCGACCGATGCCCAGCGTCGATTGTTTCTGTTTGAGTTGGCGATGTTTGCCGGCGACTTGGACCGCGCTGCGAAGCAGGGAGCACTGGTCAATTTCCCCGAAGTCGAGATCAATGCGACAATGGATGGCTATCGGCTGCTGACCGAAGCCGAGAAAATGCGGCGGCGCGTGATGGATGAAGGCGAGAAACCCAAATCATTCGGGCCGTTGACGCCGGAATGCATTGCGCGAATCCAGGCCCTCGATCATGTGCGGCAAGGCCAGATGAAGGAAGCGTTGGCAATCCTGGAG
>JANNLP010000085.1:0-9858 GCA_031396905.1 Gemmataceae bacterium | reverse complement strand
CGTTTCGAGACCAGCGCCGACGGGATTCGCGGTAAACGGCTTGAGCGCCTCGGTGAACGACGTCAGCCGCGGCATGGCGTCCTTACTGCGCTTCCGAGCGGCTTCCCAGAGCGGGCCAAGCTGCGCGGCCAACCGATCCTGGGCCAGCGATGCAACGAACCTTTCTTCCAGTCGTTCCCGAATCGTGCGCAGCTTCAAGGCATGCTTGGTTTCGAGCCGGCCAAGCTCCTGCAAGTGCTGCTCGGATTGTGCCCGTGTATAAACGGAAATCACGTCCTGCCAACGAGTGGCATCGGCGGTGCGGCGGCGGCGGCAAAGCACTTCATGCGTCAGCAACAATGGCCGCAGCCGCCAGTTGTCGCGGTCATACGCTGTCTTTAGCCGCAGGAAGTCGAGCAGCAGAAACAAATTGTTGCCGTAGTCCGATTGCGTCGTCGTCGTGTTGTAATCGCGGTACTCGTCGTAATTCTCGGCCACCGCTTGCAGAACGATTTCCAGAAATCTCTCGGCGCGGTCGCGCGGCAAGTCACGCCCCAGGTCGGCGACGAAGCGCTCGGCTTGTTCGTCCTGCCGCTCCAACTGATCGATCCAATCATCGACGCCGCGATGAAGAATCGCCCGCAAGTTGGCAAGGTTCAGCGTCTGCGCGGTGAATAGCTCTTGTCCGTACTTGTTGACAAACGCTTCAATTTGCAGCCACTCGGCCGAGCCTTGCACGGTCTCCAGCACGCTAAGCCGCAGCGATTGACTGTGCTTAAGCCACAGCTTGAGGTACGGCCCGGTCAGCGCGTTCAACAGTTCCTGGATGTGGACGCCGTCCGGCTCGGGGTTCTCCGCTTCAATGGCGTCAAGCAACGTATCGATGGAGTTGCGCAGACCGATTGGAAACAAACGATCAAACTCGGTAACGCGTCGGCCTTCCGGCGGCGCGTTCTGCTCCATCTTGCGCGCCAGCTGCGTGAGTGAAAACGACTCCCGCAACAAGCCAAGTCGAGGCAACTTTTCCAGTAACCCGTTCAACGTTGCCTGTGCGGCCCGGGCACGCAGGACTTGCTGCGGATGCCCACCTGCGCCCACCGGTACATATAGCAATGGCTCATCGGCGAACGTCTTCAACAACTCGCGGAGCTTTTTGCGAACAGTTTCGGTTTCACCAGCGCGCACGGCAACATCAAGTCCGGCGGCGGCTGGCTCCCACGGCAACGCCCCACCCACGGGCTTGCCTCGCGTTGGACCCAAAGCGCGTGCCGCCTGTCGGAAGGCCAGCACAGCGGCAATCGTTTCTTCGATTAACGATTCCTTGATCTCGCGCCGGCGGTCGTATTCGACCGACGATTCGAATGACGATGCGTCCGGAACGGGTAACGTCACATCGTTGAGCGTGTCGGTCAGGTTGACTAACTCACCGGCCCGCTCGGCCGCCAGTTCACGCCACGACGCGGCTTGAGCACGAGCCACGCCGCTGCGACTACCGACTTCGCGCAGCAGTTCAGCCACCACACCCAGAAAGCGGATCCGCTCGCGCAGCCGGTCGCTTTGCTCATCAAGCGAAAACGGCTCGCGGTCCATCTCGCCGCCGATGAGCGCGCCTTCCGTGCCATCGTCGGCCGAATCTCGAAACGTCATCCCCTCGTAGGCCGCGCCATACGTGCCATCTTCGTTTTCGTCGTCGCCGCGTTTGGCTGGTCGGTAATCCAGATCGGGCACGAACCAATAGTCATCGGCGTTGGCTTCCAGCAACTCGAAGAAGCGAGGAATGAGGCGTTCGCGTTCCTCCGGGCGGGCCAGGGCGGCATTCATCCAGCGAACCGACAGCGCCGCGAACGATTGCTCGTCTTCTCCAAGCGGTACTTCCGGAGCTTGGTTCAACCACGTCATCAACAGTGACATGGAAGCCGGCAGGTCTCCGCGTGCCAGCAAGGCGGCAACCACGCGGGCAAACGCCGTCGGTGTCTTGAAGCCATCAAGATGTTCGCGCCAAAAGGCGACGGAGCCGGAAGGGCCGGTGAACGCAGCCGAGCCACCGGCTTTCCGCCATCGGGCCATTGCAGTGGCGACATGGTCGGCCGATTCCAGTGCCGCGCCGCCTTGCACTTTCGGTACATCATTTACTTCGTAAGTCGCGAACTTATCCCACCAATTGGCCAATGTCTCCATATTGCTCATGGCATTCTTACGAATGGCCGCATCGCCGCGTGCTGCCGCCTCAATGATGACGGTCGCATAACCTTCAAACAGATCGCTGACGACCGACAGCAATTCATCAATGCGCGGATCGTGGACGCTGTCTTCGCGCGATTGAAAGAGCGGATAAAGACCCTGAAACCCGAGAATGTTCCACGGATCGACTAGCGCACCGCAGTCAATGCCGCGTTTGACGACATCCACGGTTTCATCCAGCAGCCGCAGGGCATCAACCGTTTCGCCTTTTTCGCAGGCCATGACCGCATCGGTCAGGCGGACCCGCGCTTCGATGATAAAGCGCACACCCGGCGCAGCGACACGAGTGGCCCGCTGTCGGCTTTCTTCCTGAAAGCCCAGCACCGCAAACAGCACCGCGAGTTGCCGTTCCTGCAGATGCCCCGCGCGATCCACGGCCAACGATTGATTCAACGCTTGACGTACGCCTCCAAAGGGTTGCCGGGCTTGCTGGGCATCCCGTTGCAGACGTTCAGCTCTTGTCCCTTCCTGCGTCTTGAGCAAGCGGTCGTAAAACGCGTCACGCAACTTGGCGATCTTCGGCACCAGCGTGGACAACGTCGCGCCGGAATCGTGCGATGTTGGGGTGCTGCCGCACAACATGGATGCCATCAGCGTGGTACCCGCCAGCACGGCGGCGGCATCATAGGTGCGGTCGCCATCGTCAAACGGCACGGTGAAGTGGGCGACCAGCGCCTTTTGTTGCGGGTCGTACTTAAATTGCAGCATCCGCCCTTCGGCGATGCGCCGCAACAGCAAGTCGAGAATCGTCTGTCGCACCACAAAGCGCGTGAAGCGTCCCTTGTTATCGATGTGATGCGGATCCCACTCTCCGAAGACGTAGTTGGGCCGGCGGTTGGCGGGGTGGTTATGATCGTAGGCACGAGGATCGTACGACAGCTCTTCGAGGGCATCGGGGTCGAACATGGAGTCGTCGAGCAAGTCAAGCGGTGTCGCCGCGATGATCTTCAGCGCTTCCAGCACAACTTCCTGATAAGGCCCGGCGGCGACACCGACGCCTTTGAGATACAGCGGCACCGGCCGAAGTTTTTCGTGTTCGTAAAAATCAATGCTGGCCCGCGTCTCCAGAATGGGCACAGGCCGATAGCCGACATAATCGTTGAGCCGGGCAATCACCTCACGCACGAATTCAGCCGAGATGCCATCAGCGCTCGACTGTTGCCGCTGTTGCAGAATCGCCTCGGCAACGCGGGTCAGGAACATCGGCGTGAGAACGGTGGAAGCCGGCTGATGGCCAAGCAGATCGGCGTGAAAGCTCAAATATGCGGGCGGTACTGCTTCGAACAACGCCCGAATCGCGAACTCAGCGTGAGCCACATCTTTGAAAGCGGCGGCACCACTGGCTTGCAACTCAGCCAACTGCGCGCGGAACAGCGCGGCCAGCGAGGGGAGCGGGTCCGTCTGCGTGGCGACTAGTTGACAGGCCGCGTGAAACTGCTGCTGAAAGCGAGCGTCCGGCCGACCGTCGGAAAAGTTCAGGTAGCCGAGCAGCCCTTGCCAGTTCACGGGCGGTTCGGGGGCAGCGCGCACGTCCAAATGTCATTCCTTGAGGCACAACGATACCGCTTCACTTTACCGGAATCGTATCGTCATTGCCAGCAGCGCGATCTACTTGCTCCCGAGTTCTTTCACCTCGGCTTTGCGAATCATGATCTTGCAGCCCGGATCATGGTGTTGAATGGCGAAGTGGCCCTTGGTGTGCGTCTTGGCATCGTCGACAAAGTCCACCGTGACTTTGCCGTTGACCTTGATGATGATGTGATTGCCCTCCACAGTCACTTCCTGCGTGAACCACTCGTTGACCTTGTGCGGGCAGTCCTTGACGGTGATTTTGTCTTTCTGTTCCTGCGTCAGCTTGGGATTGAACGCGGGGTACAAGCTTCCGGTCTTGATCTTGTCGGCATGTGTCGCGTTGATTTGCGCTTCGTAACCTTTGGGCCACGAATTGCCGTACTGGGCACGGAAATACTGGCCGCTATTGCCGCCCTCGTTGATCTTGGCTTCGACGCGGAACACGAAGTCGGCATAGTCGCCGCGCTCACTGAACAGGTGGCTGGCCGGACCGCTGCCGGTGATGCAGCCATCAACGACTTCCCACTTGGCTTTGCTGTCGGGGTGACTCTTCCAACCCTTGAGGTCTTTGCCGTTGAAGAGCGGCACGAAGCCGTCCTTCGATTTGTCGTCGGCAATAGCCGCCGCGGCCAACGCAGAAATCAACACCAAAGTGATAACAGGTCGCATGACAATCCTCGTGAGTAAGAGTTATTTCTTCTTTGCCGGTGCAGGCGGCGGTGGTGGCGGCGGCATTGTCGCCGCTTGTGGAGCGACCTCGTCGATATTCGGTGTGATGTCAGCATCGGTTCGGCGGGTCGTCCAGTTCACGGCGGCGACCAGCACGTTGTGAAACAACGGGTTTGTCCACACATCTTCGCGATGACCCATCGACGTGTAAAACACCCGGCCTTTACTGTGCATCCGCGCCCACGTCGCCGGATATTTCGGGCGCTCGTAATCGACACCCTTCATGCCGGCCGTGTCCTGCACCATCAGCACATGCAGATCTTTGGAATGGTTCTTCAGCGAATACCACTCTTCGTTCAGTGTGAAGTCTTCGACACCGGTCATGCCGGGGAAGTTCTTCGCCGTGACGACCATCTTGGCCGGCTGCTCCGGCCCGTGACTGATAAACTCGCCGCCCAGCATGCGGATGTACGGGTCAACGTCAGGAAGCGGTTGGTTTTTTCTCGCCTCGCCCTGGCTGTGAAACGTGTCAGCCGCGCAGTGGCTGCCGATGAAGCCTTTGCCGGCCGCGACGGCGTTCAGAAACGCGATCTTCCCCGATTTGCTCATCGGCGGCGTGCCATCTTCGCACTTTTCCGATGTCAGATCGCCGGTCGTGTAAAAAAGGAATGCATCGAACTTGGCCAGCGTTTCTGGTTCAAAGATACGACCGTCCTTGGTGCATTCGACTTCGAAATCATGCTTCGACCCAAGATTCTTCATCGTCTCGTGGACGAGGCACGTGTCATTCTTGAGTTTGACGACTTCGTGCTGAAAGCCCGCCGAGCGCGTGAACACCAACAGCCGCTTCTTCGGTGCGAAGTTGGCACGCAGTGACTGCGACGCCAGCGCCAATGTGGCCAATCCCGCCGTCCGCAACAAAGTCCGACGATGTAGCATATGCGCACTTTCTTACAGGCGAGCGTCGGGGCGTAAGCCCGACGTGGTTTAGTAAAGAGTCTAAGAATCCGAAAGGATTGCCGCCACCCGTCACGCCGCTCGTTTGAGTGGCTGGCGTTCACCTAATACGTCATCAATGTACGAACTGATTTCCCTGTCAAAACGCTGATTGGAAAAAGTCTCCGCCCACGCCCTTGCGGCAACGGCGTCGAATTGATCTGTGTTACTCTCGAACTTGGTTATCGCGTCGATCATGCCGGCAACGGATTGATCTTCAAACAACAAGCCCGTGTTGGGTCGCACCGTTTCCGTGGCGCCGCCTCGGCCATAAGCGATCACCGGCGCTCCACATGCTTGCGCTTCCAGCGGCACGATGCCGAAGTCTTCCTCGCCAGGAAACAACAGCGCTCGGCAGCGCCGGAAGTGATCGCGGATCGCCTCGTCGGATTGCCAGCCAAGAAACTGAATCGTCGGCCCGGCCAATGCACGCAACCGCTTGGCATCTTGACCCGTTCCAATGACAACAAGTCGGCGGCCAAGTCGCGTGCAAGCCGCCACTGCCAAATCAATGCGCTTATACGGTGCAAATGCTGAAACCACTAAGTAATAATCATCACGCGGCACCGCAGCCGGCGTATAAAAATCCACATCCACTGGTGGATAGATCACGACGCTGTCACGATCATAACACTCACGAATACGCCGGCGCACAGTTTGGCTGATGGCAATGAAGTGCGTGACGCGATCACTGGTCCGCCGGTCCCAATCACGCAGCCGCATCAGTAACCGATCACGCAGCCATGAACGCCGCCCGCCAAAATACTGCTCCTTCATATGCCACGCATAGCGCATCGGCGTGAAGCAATAACAGACATGAGGTATTGCCGCTTGCGGCTTAGCGGCCTTCGCCACACAGTGACTCAACGAAAACACCACATCACATTCCGCCAGCCGCCACCGCGCCGCCGCCGGAAACAGCGGCAACAAGTACCGATAATAGTGCGACCACGCCGGCAAATACTGCAGCCAGCTCGTCTGTATCACCCGGTTTTCGATACTCGGCGGCAACTGGCCACGCGCATGAAACATGGTCGCCAGTGGCGCATCGGGAAACAGCCGGCACAGCCGGTCGAGGCACTTTTCGCCGCCGCGCATCCCCGTCAGCCAATCATGAACCAGCGCCACCCGCGGCATCTTCGCCCCTTTCGGGCCGATTATCCCGATTTTTCCTGCTTTGTGAAGCCGAGCGTGCTATGGTTGAAAATGCATCGGGAATGCCGGATGTGCCAATTCGGGGTTTGGGGCGATTTCGCCTGAGGCCGCACAGATTACCGAATTGCCGCATCGAGTATGGAACGTGGCATTTCCCGATTTCCCCCGTTAGGATGGTGGCGTCGGCTTCGCGTCATGCGCTGAAAGCCTGCAAGCCACCATCGCTTCGAGATATCCATGTACCCGTTGAGCGTTACACTCGTCGGTTGTCAAGACACCGTACAGCGCAACGTGTTGAGCATGTTGATCAGCCAGCAAGCCAGCCTGGAAGGTCAATTTGCCGACGCTGCAAGCGCGGTCGCGGGCCTGCGCGATGTGTCGGGCACCATTCGTTTGTTCATCGTTTATGTCCCCACAGCCGCTCATCTGCCGAAACTGCGATTGTTGACTGGCCACTTTATCGGCCAACCCGTGTTGGCGTTGGTCGATACGGAAGCTGATCCATCGACACTGCTGGGCGCCATGCGAGCGGGAGCCGCGCAGGTTGTGCCGCTGCCGATCGCCACGGAAGACTTCGGCGCTGCGATGGATTGCATCGCCCAACAGTTCGGTCAGGCATCGGCCAATAATCAGGTCGTCGCGGTCTCCGGCGTCACCGGCGGTTGCGGTGCGACGACACTTGCTGTCAACATCGCCCATGAGTTGGCGTCGCAACAAAACAAGTCGGTCATCCTCTCGGAACTGTCATTGCAAATTGGCAAGCTTGCCGCTTACCTCGATGTCAGCCCGACACAGACGACATTCGACTTGCTGTCCGATGCATCACGGTTGGATTCACTGGCCGTGCAACGGGCGCTTGCAAAAGTATCTGACAAGTTTGACTTGCTGGCTGGCGAGTATCGCCAAATCACGCCGTTGACCGCTTCGACCGGCGACGTCATTCGCCTCATCGATATCTGCCGTGGCCTGGCCAACTTCGCCATCTTCGATCTGCCGTGTACCTACGACGACATGTACTTTGAGACGCTGGCCGCGTCCGACCAGATCGTCCTCGTCGGTGAACAGAAAATCCCGTCGATCCGCACGTTGAAACTGGTGTGCGAGGCTCTGGAGCGCATCGACGGCTTGAAGACGTTGCACATCGTCATCAACCGCTACGACGCCAAGATGCCCGGCTTCGGCGCCGACCGCTTGAAGAACCTGCTCGGCCGGTCGGAGTTGCTCACGGTGGCCAATGACTACGCTTCGGTGATGGCCTCGATTAACCACGGTCGGCCGCTCCGCCAGGAATCACCGCGCTCGCCCGCGCTTATGGACATGGAAAAGGTCGTCCGCAAGCTGATGAACCTGACGGACCACCCGACCGCCACTCCCACGCGTGGCGGTGAACCGATATTCGGCCGGCTGATTCGCCGCTTCGGCCTGACCAACTGAGGATCCATTATGTCTGCCCGCGCAATCCGCCTGCTCCACGTTGAAGACGACGCCATTCAACGCAAACTACTGCAAGCCCATCTCGGCAAACTGGGCGGCCTGCGCTTTGAGCTGACCGCTGCCGAGAGCGAAGACGAGGCCATGGAGAAACTCGGCCACGGCTTCGATCTGGTGCTGCTCGACTATCACCTGACGCAGGGCAACGGCTTGGCGTGCCTCAAGCGCATCCGCAGCACCGATAATCGACTGCCCATCATCGCCATCTCGGGCGTCGCCACGCCGGAGATTGCCGCGGAATTGCTGGAAGCCGGTGCCGACGACTATTTCAGCAAAGCCGAATTCGAGCCGGAAGCCTTTGGCCGCAGCGTCCGCGCTGCACTGGCCCGTGCCGACGCCTGGAAGGCCCGCGCCCCAGACAATGACACCAAAGCCATGAGCAGTGTCGTCGCATCATTTGAGACATTGTGCGCCGACTACGCGGGCTTCGCGGACCCGAGTTTTCTGTTCCGCTTCGACAAGCTCGAAGAATCCGCCCGCGCAGCAAAATTGACCTTCGCGCAAATGATGCGCGTCTTCGAAAGCGTCTGCGAACGCCTGGCCGGCGACAAAGACCACGCTCAATTCAAGCGCCTGCTGCGCCCCATCATGCTGGAGATGGTGTTGCGATTGTTCGAAGAAGTGCCTCGGGCAAAAGAGGTCAAGTGACCGGCGCGAGAATCTCCAACAACTCAATTGCCGGCTGGCCATCGCAGTAGATGATTGCCAGCCGGCCCCAAGCATCGGTAGGCGCTGATAGTTGCAACTGCTCAGTCAACTGTTGATTCGTGTGTATCTTGAGAAACGTAATCGGCTCGATGCGCCGCAGTACATCGTGTTCGATCAGAATGCGACCCAGCGGTGTTTTCTCGGCAAGGATCGTTTGCCGGACTGGTTCCGAACACAAATTCAACCGGATACGTACGATGCCGAACTGAACGATGCGTCCGGTCGCCGCCACCGCCAACAGGATCTTGCGAGCGTAGCTGTCACCATCGTGCCGCCGTTCCAGCACGCGGACGTCCACCGGGCCGCCATAAAACTCTTCGACCGTCACGGTCATATGATGCGGGTGAACCAGCAAATGCCGATACGGCTCCGGCATCGCCTCCGCAGTTACCACCTCGGCAGACGATGCGTCGTCGCCGAACAAACGGGACAAGTCTTCGATGCTCGGTCCAGTATCCGATACCATTGCGGAATGTCCCACGTGATTCCTGAACGATTACAATAACAAACACCGTAGCGAATGCGGAGACCAATGTGATAGCTGACGATGTGTTGCGACGACTGATCGAAACCGCGAAAGCCGCAAGTCGAAACGCGTATTGCCCGTACAGCGGCTTCCGCGTCGGTGCTGCGGTGCTGTGCGGCTCCGGCAAGTTATTCCCCGGCTGCAACGTGGAAAACGCCTCATACGGCATCACCATCTGCGCCGAGCGCTCGGCTATGGCCACTGCCATTACCGCTGGCGAAACCAGGATCGATGCCGTGGTGATTTACACGCCCACGCCAGCGCCGACCGCACCCTGCGGCGCATGCCGCCAAGCCCTCAATGAGTTCGGTCCTGACATGGAGTGCATCTGCGTCTGCGATGGCACCGATGTAATGCACACTAGATTAGCTGATTTGCTGCCCGCGGCGTTCGGTCCCAAGAATCTCTTACCGACCGCCGCTTCTTAACGTCGACGTGTCAATCGGTGGGGGTCGGATAATCGACCCCCCCAAACTAACAAACCGTTTTGTTGGGTGGGTGGTGGTTTGGAGTCCCACCCG
>JANNLP010000067.1:0-1760 GCA_031396905.1 Gemmataceae bacterium | reverse complement strand
ATGCCGAAGTCGGCGAGACGTGCTCGGCCTTTTTCGTCGAACAGGATGTTGCCAGGCTTCACGTCGCGATGCACGTAGCCGGCTTTGTGAATATGATCGAGTGCTGTGGCGACATCCGGCAGCCATGCGCCGAGTTCCTTCGGATTGTTTTTCCTGGGCTGGTCGGCGAGTGTGCCGCCGCTGAGGTATTCCAGCACGGCAAACGGTACGCCGTCGTGCCGGCCAAAGCCGTATACGGCGACGACGGAGTGATGCTTCAGCTCCACCAGCGTGCGAATTTCCCGCGCGAAGCGGTGCACGAATTCCGGATCGGCCAGCAGTGCCGGCTTTGGCACCTTGAGGACGACTTCCTGATTCTTTTGGCGATCAGTCGCTTTGAAAATGGACGCCATCCCGCCCTCGCCGAGCAGGCTGAGTACGTGGTAGCGTCCATTTTCGAGATCGAGTCCGATCCAGGGTGCGCGGGTCGCAGTCATGCGGCCACTCCGAGCGTGGCACCGGCCTCATACTGTCTGTGCGAAGTCGGCGAGTCTGTGGTTATCAGTTGGTATAACCGAATGAGAGACAAGTTTCTAGCCGCCGATCCGGAGAATGCCGCGTGAAGACGACGATATTCGTGTGTCCGTTCGCCCAATTCGGCAACCCCGGCACGCAGCGCGGAGCCGAGTTGCTCGGCGACGCGGTGCGCGAGTTGTTGGACGACAATCGCCACGAGCGTCGGCCAACCCGCTCCAGCGTTTACCAGGAACACGTGCGGATCAAGGAACTTGCGCTGGATACGCCCTCTCAATACGATGGTTGGTACACCAAGGCGCGGCAAGCCGCCAAAGACGCGCTCGACGCCGGCGAGTTTCTCATCTGGATCGGCGGCAATCACCTCAGCGTGATGCCGCTGTACGAGGAACTTGGTGCCCGCGATCGCTCGCTGATCGTGCAGTTCGACGCGCATCTGGACATCTATCATCACGATGACACCAAGCAGGATTTGTCGCACGGCAACTTCATCCGGTATTTGCTCGAACCGAGGCCAGAGATCGTCAACATTGGTCACCGCGACCAGTTTCTGCGAGCGGAAGAAATTCACGAGCACTTCGCGGCGGCCGTTGGGGCAATTACTTTGGGGAACGACGGCATCGAAAAGAAACTCGCTGCTGGCATTCGCCGCGCCAGCCGTGTTGCTATCGATGTCGATTGGGATGTGCTTGACCCCGCCTATTTCCCCGCCGTAGATGATGCGCTGCCATTTGGCTTGACTTCGCAACAGTTGTTGCGACATATGCAAGCCGTGTGGAATGACAAAACCTGCGCCATTGCCTTCAGCGAATTCAACCCGAGTCGTGATGACAACGACCGCAGCTTGCAGTTGGCCGTGTGGCTGATCGAGCAGTCGCTGTTGTGGAAGTATGAAGGCGTGTGAGTGCACTTGGATACTTCCAGGTCAGCGGGCCTGCTGCCGCCATCATTGCTTCAGTTGTCAAAGATCACACATACTGGCGCTGAAACGCCAGCCCGATACCCGATCGCAGACTTTCCCTCATCCCTCGCCCCCGATATCCGCACGCGCGCACTCCCACGCGCTGGAAAGGGGATGCCGCGGGCACTTGGGGTAATGTGGTCACGCTCGCTACGACCGCAGCGGCCGACCGGGTTGCCACACTCGAGGTGGGCGCGTGTGGCGCTTTGTATTGGCGTTGAACTCAGCTGAGTCAACCCATTTGTCGCTGATGGCGAGGGGGTGGGTGGTGAGTTCGTTTAAGCGA
>JANNLP010000043.1:0-8220 GCA_031396905.1 Gemmataceae bacterium | reverse complement strand
TTCGGCTATGGCCTCAGCAGCGTGCGATTTATCTGCGGCACGCAGACATTGCACCGCGAGTTGGAGCAACAGATCGCCAAGTTTCACGGGAAAGACGATGCAATTATCTACACGTCATGCTTTGACGCCAACGGCGGCTTGTTCGAGACACTACTCGGCGAAGACGATGCCGTCATCAGCGATGCGCTTAATCACGCCAGCATCATCGATGGTGTGCGCTTGTGCAAGGCGCAGCGGCTGCGTTATCAACATGCCGACTTGAGCGACCTTGAGCGCTGCCTGAAGGAAGCTGATGGTCGCCGCGTGACAATGGTCGCCACGGATAGTGTGTTCTCAATGGACGGCGACCTGGCTCCGCTGCCGGCCATTTGCGATCTTGCAGATAAATATGACGCGGTCGTGATGATTGACGAGTCGCATGGCACGGGCCACCTCGGGAATACCGGTCGCGGCGCGGCCGATGCTCTCGGTTGTTTGTCGCGTATCGACAACATCACCAGCACGCTGGGTAAGACACTCGGCGGCGCGGTCGGCGGCTTCACGACGGGATCGCAGGAGGTCGTGGATTACCTGCGGCAAAAATCGCGACCGTATTTGTTTTCGAATGCGCTGACGCCATCTATCGCGAAGGCCGCCGGCAAAGCATTCGATATCGTGGACCGCAGTGCGAACTTGCGCCAACGATTAAATGCCAACACGAAGAAACTACGTACAGCCTTCGAGTCAGCAGGGTTCGCTGTCAAACCCGGTCAGTCTCCCATATTACCTGTAATGATCGGCGACGCTGCGCTAGCATCGAAAATGGCTGACCGGTTGTTGGAGATGGGGATTTACGTGATTGGCTTCAGCTTCCCGGTGGTGCCGCACGGCCAGGCGCGGATTCGCGTTCAAGTGTCGGCCGCCCACACCGATGAGCAACTCGATCGCGCCGCCGCTGCGTTCGCGCAAGTGGGCAACGAACTAGGCCTTCTGAAGTCGTGAGCGCTCGATGACTTGTTGCATGTCATCGGGTAATGGCGATTCCCATTTCATCAGGCGACCCGTGTCTGGATGCTTGATGCCAATAATTGCGGCATGGAGAGCGAAACGTTTGGCACCGCTAGTATCGGGAAGTGGGGCCCCGTTTACCGGTCGATCATAGACGCGTTCACCCGCCAACGGGCAGCCCATCTCGCCAAGATGAATTCGCACCTGGTGGGTACGCCCCGTTTCCAATCGACATTCCACAAGCGTGAGTTGGCCAAGACGTTCCACGATGCGAACATGCGTGACTGCTCGCTGCCCTTCTCCTGCCGGGCCGCTGCCGCGCCTGCCATCGCCACGGTCGGCGACCAGCCAACTTTCAACGCGTTCCCGACTTGGCACACCGCGAACAATCGCGAGGTAACGCCGTTCCACCGTGTGGCCGCGGAACTGGTCACTCAAGTACTTTTCCGCGGCCGGCGATCTCGCGAAGGCGACCAAGCCGCTCGTGCCTTTGTCGATGCGATGGACGGGAATGATCGGCAGTCCATCGCCAACCAAAATCGGCAGAAAGTCGGCAAGCGTCTTCGGAAGGAACTTTTTTCCACGCTTGCCGAACTCGGCCGCTTCGTCCGAGTGCCGCATGGTCGTCAACCCCGACGGCTTGTCGACAATTAGAATGTGCTCATCGAAATAGCGGATGTTGATGTTGCTGGTGAGATTTATCCGCTGCTCCGGTACGCCCACCCGATGCAGCGGGCGGGTTTTCGCCGGCGCGGTATTTCGTTTCTCCGCGACGACCTCAACCCGCTGTCCGGTCTTCACGCGCTTCGCCGGATCCGCACATGTCTGCCCGGCCACTTTGACTCGCCGCGAGGCAACAAGTTCCTTGGCCTTCGCCCAACTCAATTGCAGACGACCGCGAATGACGGCGGCCAGCGTCGTCGCATGTTCATCCCGGCCAACAGCAAACGCGGTCACGGTAAAGAGTGCTCACTTACGTCGAGACAATGCAATCACCTTACGCAATCGGAAAAAGCGTAGCCTTTGATTCTATCCGCCACAATACTACGGAAGACCGAGAAACTTCGTGGTCAAGACTAATGTGGACCGTTGAGTCAGCAGACCTGCGGATGCCGAATCATTCGGGGCGACAGGATTCGAACCTGCGACTTCCTGGTCCCAAACCAGGCGCTCTACCAGGCTGAGCTACGCCCCGGAAACAGCCAGCATTGGGCAGCCGGCAAAGACTTCACTCTGGTACCAGGTACGATACGCACTGCTGCCAGTTCGGGAAACCCGAAAAACCGACGTAGCACACAACAGAAAGGTTCGCCTCTCTAAACGGTTTGCCGCTAATTATCTCCGCAGCATCTCCACCAACCGCTCGAACTCGTCATTCGAATCGAATGGGATGACGAATTGGCCCTTCTCTTTTGACTTCAGCTTGATGTGCATCTTACAGGCCAGATGTGTGCAAAGCTCGTCTTCGATTCCCTGCACGTGAGCCGTCTTCTCGGCCATCGTGGTGGCGCGGCTGCTCGTCGGCAAGCCGGCGTCCGCTTTCTGTTGCTTCAACAGTGCTTCGAGGCCATGGACCGACAGGCTGCGAGCAATGACTTCTTTGGCCAAGCTGATTTGCCTCGGGGCATCGTGCAGACCCTTGAGAATCTTGGCGTGGCCCAGCGTGAGCTGGTTGGTGCGGACCCAGTCTTGCACTTCGGCGGGCAGATTTAATAAGCCGAGGAAGTTGCTGATCGACGTGCGGTCGATGCCGAGTCGTTCCGCCAATTGCTCCTGTGTCATCTTGAATCGTTCGAGGTAGTCCTTGAACCCCTGAGCTTTTTCAATCGGATTCAGGTCGGCGCGCTGAATGTTCTCAACCAGCGCGGCTTCGTTGACTTGTTGGTCAGTGAAGTCCACTACGGAAACGGGAATCTCAGCCAGACCCGCTTCCTTGGCGGCACGCAGCCGCCGTTCGCCGGCGATGAGTTGATAGCCGTCGCCGATGTTACGCACGACGATCGGTTGTAGTACGCCGTACTCGCGGATGGAATCTCGTAAGCTCGCCAATTCTTCAGAATCAAACTGCTTGCGTGGTTGATAAGGATTCTCTTGAATCCGCTCCAACGGAATGCGCGGCGCGGCGGCGACCGCTTCGTGATCCACGGTCGGTCCAAACAGTGCATCCAATCCGCGTCCCAGACGAACTTTTGAAGTGGTCGTTGCAGTCACGGCGTCGCCTCCCTTACGATCAGCATGTTCCATGCTGATTCGAAGGAGCGAATAACACTTCTCCAAACCGCCCGCAACCCCGGTTCTACGTGGAATACACAAGACAGGTAAACTTCAGTCTGCCAAGTAAGTTTTACACTTGATTCGTCACTGACGCGCAGCTCCGAAACTTGGCCTTTTCAATCAAATGAAGATCGCGTTACCATGCCTCTCGTCGTTGATGACTCGCATCGATGACGACAACGCGGCCCTTCCCATCACCACGGGGCTGCTCCTATCACGAGGTCCTTTCCTATGCGGATTCTTGCCGCGGCTGCGAACGACTGCATCACCACTAGCTCAACACTCGGATCGAAACGCTAACGAACGAACTTGTATCGAATAAGTCGTAGCGGGCTTCTTCGGGGGCTATCGCCACCCGGCTCGCCGACGACTTCCCATGCGTACCGTCACGGACGACGGTGCGTTCCCATCCTTACGTCCTTTCACGGAACGGAGTCCGTCGATGAGCCGATCCCCCATTCTCTTCCGCTGCGATGCCACGCCTGAACAGGGCTGGGAATCTTTCTACCAGTGCATGACGCTGGCCCAGGCGATTCAACGTCGCCGCCGCGGGACTTACTTCTATAGCCGGCTGGAGCCGAACAACCTGGCGATGATCGCCAATCGAGGTGGCCACGAGTGGGTACCGGCCGACCATCCGGTCGGCAGTATGGATGATCTTGATGCGACATTGCATCAGACCCGCAAGCTCGGCGCGGCCGCTGTTGTGGTGGTTGCACCGCAAGTCAGTGTCGAATACCTGCATGAAATGACGGCATCGGGATTGGTGGTGGTCACGGTCGAGCCAGAGGCGCGACTTGAATACCCTAATCGGTTGGTGTTCAACCCGTTTCTGGGTGTCAGCGAAAAGGATTACGAACACGCTCGCGGCACGCAACTACTCGTGGGTCCGCGGTTCCCGCTGATTCGCGGCATGATTCGCCGGGTGCGACCACTGCGTTCATCCGAACCGCCGACTCCGTTTCGTGCCTTAGTCGCCATGGGCGACGATGACCTAAAAGGCCGCTCGGTCGAACTCACTAAGGAACTGGCTGATATGCCCAAGGTGGACAAGATCTCCGTGGTCGCTCGGCCACACCACCCGCGCATCGATGAACTGCGCGAGATCGTGAAAAGCGAGCCGGGCCGATTGGAAATAATCAGTGAGAACGCCGAGATAAGTACACGGCTGACTCGCGCTCACTTCGCACTGAGCAGCGGCTGCCCGTGGTCACTCGAGTTTGCGTGTCTCGGGTTGCCGCAACTGATTCTGACGGATGAACCACGATATGTGGCCAATGCCGAACGTCTCGATGAAGAAGGGGCCGCCCAATATCTCGGGCAAGCCAGTAAAGTGACGCCGGGCCAATTCCGGACTGCGGTGCAGGATCTATTGCTTGATCCGCAGGGGCGCAAAATGATGACCCGCAGCGGCCGGCAACTCATCGATGGCCGCGGCACGGATCGCTTTGTCAACGGCATGGAGATTTTACTGCACGTCGCCGCCCGCACCGCCGAGCCGATGCCATTGCGAATGGCCGCGTGATGCCGACGGGCTTTCATTGTTTGAATTGAGCCGCGCCCCGAGAAAGTGGAAATCCCGCTTGCTGCGGGCGCGGCTTTTGTTGTTTTTTTTTTGACTGTGTCCTGATCGACCGCAGGCTTGGTTGCCCAACGTCAACTCATCACGACAGTCCGAGTGCGGGCCTTGCTGGGCCGTACGCGCCGTGTAGATTCCCTTCTGACGGTTTGACCACCGGATTCCGGTCGCGCGACGCCCTCAGGAGGTTGACATGGATCTTCCACTCGAACGCACCAAAGTTGAGCAGGCCCTGTTGGGCCGTGGCGCCAGAAAATTCACGCCGGACAATCAGTGGCTACAAGTCGCCCCCGTCATCGAAGGCTGGTGGGCCGCACTCAAGGAATGGGAGACAAACGACACCTTCGCAACGGCTTTCGCGGCGGGCCGGATGACCATTCGAGGCGTGGGCGGCGCCGGCGCGGAAAACAGGTTTGGTGTGAAGAAGAAGGGCAGCTCAGCCAGTCCGCAGTTTGACAAACAGATTGTCCTGGACACTCGGATGGAGGGAATTGCCAAACGCATGGATCCGGCCAACTACGAGAAGAAAACGGTTCTCGTCAAGAAGTGGCCGCGGATCGAGAAACAATTTGGCAAGTACCCGATGGGTCTTCATGACCTTAGCGGCTGCCTGCTCAACCCCAATCGGCCGTGGGCCACCCAATATAAGAATTACATTGACCCTGGCACCTTTTACGTCCTCATGCCGATTCCGCAGGTGGCGGACCTGGTTTTCTTCTACCTGCTGCTCGACGAGGCGAAAGCCATCAAGCTCGATAAGTCGGCGTCGGGCAGCCCGCTATTCATGGCCGCTGTCACACGTTACAAGAACGAGTTGACTCGCATCAAGTACGGCGCGGCCGAGGACATGCATACCAGTTTCGTCGATTGCAGCGCTGATCGGAGCGGGAAGTTCAAATACGGCGTGACAGGCACGTACAAGGATGACAATATGAAGACAATCAACATTCCGCAGGAAGAGATCGATGAGCGGAAGAAACGGGCCAGAAACTACGAGGGAATCCTGACCGATCGTGCCGTGGTCAACGAAGTGGTCATTGCGTATCGGCAACACGGGTCCAAAGGCTCCAACTTCCCGATGTACGGCCTGCCGGACGCAATCGATCGGCAGACCAGCCGGTTCACGCAGCTCAAAATCGTTGATGCCCAAAAGAACCCGACCGGACAGATCATCAACGAGCAGGGAGCGCTGATCAACGGGTGAGAACGGCACCGGTCAATTGAGATATGAACAACTCTGAAATTGCCGCAGCGCTATCCGAGATCGGGACGCTGCTGGAACTCAAGGGCGAGAATCCGTTTCGTACGAATTCGTATCACGCAGTCGCGCGGGTCATCGAACAACTGACGGTGGACGTGGCCGAGCGGATCAAGGCCGGCGACCTCGGCAAGATTCCCGGTGTCGGTGACGCGATCAAGGAGAAGATCGAAGCGTTGGTTCGGACGGGCTCGATACCGCAACTGGAAGAGTTGCGAGCGAACACGCCACCGGGGTGGTTGCAGATGTTGCGGGTACCCGGCTTAGGGCCTAAAAAAGTTCGGGCTTTGGCGGAGGTTAAGATCGATGATCTCGTCGCGTTGAAGGCCGCTTGTGATGCGGGTCAAGTCGCCAAGTTGAAAGGCTTCGGCGCGAAGACGCAGACGAATATTCTCAACGGTCTTTCCTTCCTCGACAAAGTCGGTGGCCGCATCCGCATCGACGTGGCCGATGCATTGGCCCAACCCATTCTTGAAATGTTGCGGGGGTTGAAAGGCGTGAAGCGTGCCGAGGCGTGTGGTTCGCTGCGGCGGCGGAAAGAAACTATCGGCGATCTTGATTTCCTGGCCAGCGCTAAAGATGCCGAGCCGGTCATGGATGCGTTCGGTGCAATGCCGAATGTGAACCAGGTCATCAATCGCGGCGAGACATTGACCAGTGTGTTGTTGAACGTCGGCACCGGCCCCGCTGCGACTACTATTCGCGCCGATCTTCGAGTGGTCAACGATGCGGCTTTCCCGTTTGGCCTGGCGTACTTTACTGGCTCGAAAGATCACAACATTGTCATGCGGAGCCGTGCCCAGGATCGCGAGCTTAAGCTGAATGAGTATGCGTTAACTGGTGCCAAGGGTGATGTAGCTTGCAAATCAGAGGACGACATATTTAAGGCGCTCGGCCTTACTTTCGTGCCGCCGGAGTTGCGAGAGGATGCCGGGGAATTCGCCGCGTGCGAAAAGAACGCGCTGCCAAAGCTCATCACGGTGGCCGATATTCGCGGCGTTTTTCACAATCACACGACGGCCAGCGACGGGGCGAACAGTCTGGAAGAAATGGCCGCCGCCGCCCAGGCGCTGGGCTTTGAGTATCTTGGGATTGCCGACCATTCGCAGTCGTTGAACGTCGCACGCGGTTTGACACCGGAGCGCGTTCGCGAACAGCACAAGCAAATTGATGCGCTCAACAAGAAGTTCACCGGCTTTTGCATTCTCAAGGGCACCGAATGCGACATCATGCCGGATGGGTCTCTGGACTTTGCTGATGATGTGCTTGATTCGTTCGACTACGTGGTCGCCAGCGTGCATACCAATTTTCAACAGACGCGGGATGAGGTCACGGCACGAGTCATTCGTGCGGTCCGTCATCCGAAGGTGACGATGCTGGGCCACGCGACCGGGCGATTACTGTTACAGCGCGATGGCTATCCCGTTGATCTCGGCGCGGTGTTGAAGGCGGCTGCCGAGAGTGGCACCATGATCGAGATTAATGCGCAGCCGAAGCGATTGGATGTTGATTGGGTTCATGCCAGGCGGGCGAAGGAAATGGGCATTCCCATTGTCATCAACCCGGATGCCCACGCGACCGACGAACTGGCATTGTTCCGATATGGCGTCGATGTTGCACGCCGGGCGTGGCTGACATCCGCTGATGTCGTGAATACGCGTTCATTGCGAGATATTGAGAAGTTGTTGAAGATCTGACCACTGTAGGCAATATCTTAAATTGGTCTTCTTCGTGCTTCCTTCGTGCCCTTTGTGTCTTTGTGGTTGGTCTTAAGAATTCACCACAAAGACACAAAGTACACAAAGGAAAACACAAAGAAGACGAAATCATTTCATACCCGTCACCTTCTCGCGCCGTGGCAAATTGAGACACTACGCCACAGTGATGGTTGCCTGTGCTTCTCACGCAACGGCACCCTCCGCCCGCCATCCCGCATTCAGTTGTCAAAGAACACTCTCGCTGGCGATAAATCGCCAGCCCCGACCCGCGGTGCCCGATCCCCGGCACCCGATTCCCGAAACCAGACTTTGAACTCCCCCGCCCCCATATCCGCCCGCGCGCACTCCCACGCGCTGGAAAGGCGATAGCCGCGGGCACTTGGGGTAATGGTCACGCTCGCCGC
>JANNLP010000035.1:0-9175 GCA_031396905.1 Gemmataceae bacterium | reverse complement strand
AATGGCGACGGGCTATCGGGCGGCAATTACAATTTCGCATTGTACCGGCTCTTCGGCGACATTAATGGCGACCGGATTGTCAATGCCACCGACTTCATTCGTATGCGACTCGCTCTCGGTGGGTTTGACTATGCCCTGGATCTGGACGGTGATGGCAACATCGCCGCGAACGACTTCATCAAGTTCCGGACAAATTTCGGCACGACGATTTGATTGATTGCAATTTGCACGCCAGTAGCGGCGTCCACTTGCTCGCTAGAGAAAAGTGGATGGTCTGTTACCTTGTGTATGCTCGTCACGCTTCGTTTCGAAAGCGACCTGCAATGAGTGAGCATGCGGCCAGATCCAATTGACGATGTGAATTGACCAGCAACGCGAGTTGCATCGCTTCAGAAGTCAAATGAAAAACCCGCGCCTGGGGCGTACCACAGACGCGGGTCGTGCCCTAATGGGCCTATCCGATCGTTTCGAGACTGTTACAGAGTGTCGGCCTTGTTCGAGAAGCCGAATCCGCTCTGTGGCGAGACAACAGCACCGCCGCCACCGCCACCACCACCGACTTCGTTGTAGGTGGTATCTTCGAAGTTGACGGCAGTGAAGTCGATGTCGGTCAGTTCATCGACACCAAACGTGAACACGGCGGTATCGAGGCCGATGCCGCCATCGAAGAACATGACCACTTCATCATCGCTGACGATGTTGCCATCGACGGTCACGTCGAGGTTGTCATTGCCCGAACCTAGATCGACGATAATTTCCGTCAAACCGTTAATGTCGCCGCCGTAGGTGAGGCTGACGCCGTCGTTGCCGGACTCCCCGTGCACGTCGAGATTATACTCGCCGTTAATGTCCCCGCCGATGTTGGAGGTGAAGATGTCATTGCTGGACCCGAGGTCCACAAAGCCGACGAACGGGCAGTCAACATTGCCGCCGACATCGAACGACACGGTATCATTGCCGGTGCCGGCAATTACAGTGTATTCGAACGAACCAGAAAGGTCCCCGCCGATGTCCGTGTGGAAGCTGTCGTTACCCGAGCCGAGGTCGACATCCACGACGGCATCGCCGCTCACGGTGCCATCAACGCCGAGCGAAACTGTATCTTTGCCGCTGTCGCCCAGGACACTCCAATTGAAGGCGCTCTTGACGTCGCCACCGACATCGAACGAGTAGGTGTCATTGCCGGTGCCGAGACTTGCGGAGATGTTGGCGTCACCATCGACGTCGCCATCAAGGGCCACGGTGCAGTAATCGTTGCCGGTGCCCATGGTGAAGGCCATGTCGAGCGTGCCGCCGAAGTCGCCACCCGCGGTGACGGAAACGCGGTCATTGCCGCCGGCGAGGGAAACCGTGACGGAGACATCGCCGCGACCGTCATCGTCGCCGCCGCCGCCGCCGCCGCCGCCAGCGTCGTCACCCAAATTGATGGTGACGGTGTCGCTGTCGTTGCCGGCCGTCACGAGGATGACCGGGTTCTGGTCGAAACCTTCGTGATCGAAATCGAAGCCGTTGGATACGGTCAGGTCGATATCGAGATTGTTTTGCCCGGCCCCGAGGTTGGCTTTGATCGTGGTGACGTCATTGCCGTTGAAAACTTTGTTTAAATTGCCGTTGTTCGCCTGAACGCGAAGGTCGCCGTCGTCTTCCTGAGTGATAAAGACGTGATCAGCGCCACCGTTGCCGGTCAGCGTGAGGACACCACCGGCCAAAACGGCGGTGACAGTCGGGGTACAGCGAGTTTCGAGCCGCATCAGTTTGAGAGCTGATTTAGCGGACGCGACAACAGGACGGCGACGGCCGCCGAAACCAAACTTTCGACCAAACATGCGGAATCTCCTTCGTTTCGAGCTTTGAACTTAGCCCCTGTTCGCAGGCGAGTATGTTAGTTGGCTGGAACACGGGGTTACGGCTTACGCAGCCGACATAACCGGCAACTGAAGCAAGTGGTATGCCACCAAAATCAAGTCTGAAACTTGACTCACTCGATTTTCTGTAGCGTCCACCTTGCTAACAAATTTGCCGATTGGGGGCTGTTTCGACGTAAGTCATCTTCTACAAGATATTTACGACTTGGTTTGCGTAGTGCTTTACGAGCGCTCCGACGCCTTCGCAATGGTATCACCTAGACGTGGCAACAACTGTTAACGTCATTGGCAGTAATAGCTTAGGTAGAGGTACTGCGTCTTACGAACTGCGATCAGTGATAACGAGCTTTGCGTACGATTAATTCGATCGCACCGGAAAATTTGGCCGATCTTGTACTCCGAATTGTCGATAAAATGCTCCGCAAAAGTAAAGTGTTACGCTTGGGTCGCGCAAAGCGAAGTTAGCAAAGATTGACCTCTGGGTAATTTGGTAACTGAAGTGACCCGGCAGTCTCATCTTAGCGTGGTGTTTTCGTCCACGCCCGAATTTTCATACTCATCGAATTGTGTTCGTTCGAGGAGCGGCTCGTGGTCGCTCCGGTAAATCGATTTTCGGCAACGTATTGACTGGCTGAACAAACTTGATATCGCCAAAATTACCTTGTACCGACTTCCACTTCGCTGTTTCCTTTTTGCTTGCATCCGTGGCTTCTTTGATCGTGTACTCCACCCATTCCCGGTAGTAGTGCCGAGTAACGAAGCCGATGCCGATAAACAGCCCGAGCGCGAGCAAAGCTTGTAAAACGCGCGACATGACCATACTCCGGAAGATGGCAGTAGCTCAAGTCTAGGTCATGCAAATGAAGTTGCAAACCGATGGCTGAGGTACTGCGGCGATTATCAGCAGCCCAACAGACTCAAACAAATAGTTGGGCTCATCGCGCGCTTCGGATATGAAAGTCGAATGGAATCCGCCGACGTGCATGATCCGTATGCGGCACTGCGATGCCGGGGATATCGTCGCGTGCTGGTTGGAAATGTGTTTTCCGCGTTTGGCCAGGAGATGCAGAGCGTCGCAATCGGCTGGGAACTCTACGAGCGGACAAACTCGCCGGCCGCGATTGGCTTCGTCGGCCTAGCACAGTTCCTGCCGGTCATCTTGCTTTCGCTGCCCGCAGGTCAAGTCGCTGACCGATACAGCCGCAAATGGATATTGACGCTGGCCCAGATATTACTCGCCTGTTCCTCGGCCAGTCTGGCGTTGGTTTCGTTCTTTCACGGGCCAGTTCCGCTTGTTTATTTCATCCTCGTTGTCATGGGTGTTGGCCGCGCTTTCAACGCGCCGGCCCGTTCCTCATTAGTGCCTCAACTCGTCGAGCCGGCGATTCTGCACAACGCGGTGACATGGAACACCAGCGGATGGCAAGTCGCCTCGATGCTCGGCCCGGCGATCGGCGGGGCGATTATCTGGCGGACCGGTCGAGCGGCCGATGCGTATTTGGTTGCGGCGATATGCTGCGCGGCGTGCGCCTACTTCGTCGCCGGTGTGCACCCGCGCCGTGTCGAGCGTGACTCCGAACCGTTGACCTTTCGCTCGTTGATTGCGGGGGTTCGGTTTGTCTGGTCAACACGATTGATTCTCGCCACCATTACCCTCGATCTGTTTGCTGTCCTCTTCGGCGGAGCGACGGCTTTATTGCCGATTTATGCCCGTGACATATTGCTTGTCGGCCCGGGCGGTCTCGGCTGGTTGCGGTCGGCACCGGCAATCGGCGCGTTTGTCATGGCGCTAGTCATGGCACATCGGCCGCCGATGCTGCGGGCGGGCCGAGCTTTGATAGCGTCAGTTGTGGGTTTCGGAGTCGCCACCATTGTCTTCGGATTCTCCCGCGACCCGATTTTAGCTTTTGCGATGTTGGCGCTCATCGGCGCGCTGGACAACGTGAGCATCGTCGTCCGCGGCACTTTGATCCAGCTGATGACGCCCGACGCCATGCGTGGCCGGGTATCCGCCGTCAACATGATGTTCATCGTTTCGTCGAATGAACTCGGTGCGTTCGAGTCCGGTATGGCCGCGGAGTTGTTCGGCCCGGTTGCGTCGGCGGTCGGCGGTGGCATCGGCACGTTGCTCGTAGTCGCCGGCGTACTGTGGCGCTGGCCGGAAGTGTACCGGCTGGGGCCACTTAGTCCGATCGTCGATGTCGATCCACGCGCGGGCCTGCCTGTTGATGACACTGTCACATAGGAATGGACAATTCCCGAAGTGCACTACATCTGTTCGACCTTTGGCAGTGCCGGCGATGTGTTTCCCGTGTTGGGACTGGCTCTCGACTTGCGCCGGCGTGGCCATCATGTAACGTTTGCCACCAATGAGCACTTTCGCGCCGTGATTGAGAGTCATGGCTTGCCGTTTGAACCGCTCGGTACCGAAGCCGACTACGACGCCTGCATCCGCAATCCCGACCTTTGGCATCCACGGCGTGCATTCACTCATGTGCTGCAAAGCATGCAACCGGCGATGAGGCGGCAGTACGAGATTCACGCCGATCTTGCTCGCACGGGCCCGGTAGTCGCCATTACCAACTGCTTCGGATTCGGTGCATTGATGGCGCAGGATCAACTCAACGTGCCAGTCATTACGCTGCATCTGCAGCCGGTCGTACTGTGGAGCGACCGCGACCCGCCGAAGCTGCCGGGTGTGTTCGGACCGTGCTGGCTGCAGCGAATCCTGTATCGCGTCGGCATCCGTTACTTCGTCAATCCGGTGGTACTCCCATCGCTCAATCGATGGCGGGACGAGTTGGGGCTGCCGCCAGTGCGAGACATCACCAAATGGTGGCATTCGCAATTCGGTGTATTGTGCATGTTCCCCGATTGGTATTGTCCGCCGCAAGCTGACTGGCCGCCCGGCATCATGCAAACGGATTTTCCGCTTTGGAATCACAAAGCCGATGAACAATTGACGCCAGAGGTTGAGTCGTTTCTTCGACGCGGTGATCCACTCATTGCCTTCACGCCCGGCTCGGCCAATCTCCACGGCCGACAGTTCTTTGCATCCGCAGTCGAAGCGTGTCAGGCGCTTGGCCGGCGCGGCATCTTCCTGACGCAGTTTCCTGAACAGTTGCCCTCGCAGTTGCCGGATTCGGTTGCCCACTTCGATTATGTGCCGTTGGATCTGTTGCTTCCACGAACCGCCGGCTTCGTCCACCACGGCGGCATCGGCTCCATGTCTCAAGCTATGCTTGCTGGGATCCCACAAATTTTGATGCCATTGGCTCACGACCAATTCGACAATGCCGCGCGCATCCGTCGTTTGGGTCTCGGCACTGCCATCCCCTCCCACAACTTCACCGGCCCAAGACTGATCAAAGCGCTGACGAGCGTGATTGACTCGCCGACCATTACCAACTCCTGCCGCGACGTCGCCGCGAGGCTCGTCAAGAGAGATGGCATCCAACGCTCGGCGGATGCGATTGAAGCGCGAGTCGCAATGGGGATTGGCCCACCTGCTTGAAGCGTCATCAGTCCGTGTTAACCGCACTCGCTCCACTACACTCAATCGGGTATACGTGTCAATTGCTCGACTGATTTCTTTCCCCTGGGCCGACTGATGCCTTCCTCGCCGCGGTCCGAATACGACGCCGTCATTGTGGGTTCCGGGCCCAACGGGCTGGCGGCGGCCGTGGAGATCGCACAAAATGGTCGCCGTGTATTGGTCGTCGAAGCCCATCCAACTGTTGGCGGCGGTACCCGCACGTTGCCGCTCACACTGCCTGGATTTCAACACGACGTCTGTTCGGCCATTCACCCGCTGGGTCTGGCATCGCCATTTCTCAAGACGCTGCCACTCGAACGCTTCGGTCTGCAGTGGATTCAGCCACCGATCCCATTCGCTCATCCACTCGACGACGGCACGGCCGCGATCCAGGAACTCTCCATTAAAGCGACGGCCGCCCGGTTCGGGCCGGATGCCGAGGCGTATCGCAAACTGTTTTCGCCATTGGCGGACTCCGCCGACGTACTATTTCGCGAGTTGCTCGGTCCGTTGCGGTTGCCGCGCCATCCTCTGGTGGCCGCGCGGTTCGGCTGGAACGCGATTCGTTCCGCAGCCAGTCTCGCCAGCCGATTTCGCGATGTGCCTGCCCGCGCTTTGATCGCTGGCTTGGCTGCTCATTCCATTTTGCCATTCGAGCAACGCCCCAGTGCAGCGATTGCGCTAATGCTTGGGCTGGCCGGTCATGCCGTCGGTTGGCCGCTGCCGCGTGGGGGCGCTCAAGCGATCGCGGACGCGTTGGCAGGTCATCTCCGTTCGCTCGGCGGTGAAATCGTAACGGGCTGTAATGTCAAATCGATTGGAGAGCTGCCATCAGCCAAGGTCGTTTTGCTCGACGTGTCGCCGCGACAAGTGGTCGCGTTGGCGGGTGATCGGTTGACGGCACGCTATCGTCGGCGACTTGAGCGGTTCCGGCACGGCCCCGGCGTGTTCAAAGTGGACTGGGCACTCAGCGCTCCGATTCCGTGGACGGCGAAGGAATGTAAGCAAGCCGGCACGGTTCACGTGGGCGGGACATTTGAAGAAATCGCCGACGCCGAACGTGCGGCATTTCGTGGCCAACATAGTGATCAGCCCTTCGTTCTCGTGACCCAGCCAAGTCTTTTCGACCCCACGCGCGCCCCGGAAGGCCGGCATACGGCGTGGGGATATTGTCACGTGCCGCACGGTTCCCCTCGGGACATGAAGGACGCCATTGAACGGCAGATCGAACGATTCGCCCCGGGTTTTCGCAACTGCATCATGGCCAGCGTCTCGCGCGGGCCGGCTGACATGGAACGCGATAATCCGAACTACATCGGCGGCGACATTGCCGGCGGCGTAACCGACTTGTGGCAATTGTTCACGCGGCCTGTCGCGAAACTGGACCCCTATTCCACCTCCGATCCCAACGTCTTCATCTGTTCCGCATCAACTCCGCCCGGTGCCGGCGTCCACGGCATGTGCGGCTACTGGGCCGCCCAGTCGGCACTGCGCCGGCTCAATTCTTGAGTTCGTATCGTGTTGAATATGGACAAGACTTCGGTGCTAAGTCGAATCGGGAACACGCCTCTTGTGCCGTTGCATCGGATCGGTGCGAACTTGCCCACGCGGATTCTCGGCAAATGCGAATTTCTCAATCCAGGCGGCAGCGTCAAAGACCGCATCGCTAAAGCCATTGTCGATGCGGCGGAGGAGCAAGGGCACTTGCGCCCCGGCATGACGATTGTCGAAGCGACGGCCGGCAACACTGGAATGGGCCTAGCGCTAGTTGCTGCAGTTCGTGGATACCGACTCGTATGCGTGATGCCGGAAAAAATGTCGGAGGATAAGCGTATCGCACTCCGGGCGGTAGGGGCCGAAGTGGTCATGACACCGAACGCACCTCCCGCCGATCCATGCCACTTTGTCAATTTGGCCAGGCAGTTGGCCGTTGAACGCGGTTGGTTCCTCGCTGATCAGTTCGCCAATCCGGCCAACCCGATGATTCACGAAACGACCACCGGACCGGAGATCCTGCAACAGTGCGCTGGCCGAGTGGGCGCGTTTGTCAGCGGCGCGGGCACGGGCGGCACTCTCACTGGCGTCGGCAGGTTTCTTAAGGCGCATTGTCCCCGTGTTCGCATCGTTCTGGCTGATCCGGTTGGTTCGCGACTTGCTCACCTGGTCGACGAGCGGCATCCGGATTACGACGCACCGTATCTCGTCGAAGGCATTGGCCAGGCGAACTTGGATTTGAGCGTCATTGACGACGCGGTCCGCGTTGACGATCCTACCAGCTTTGATTGCACTCGTCGCTTATGGCGTGAAGAAGGATTGCTGGTGGGGGGTTCCAGCGGCACAGCCGTCTCCGCGGCCTTGGCCATTGCCGCACGCCAAGATATCTATGGGCCTATTGTCGTAATCTTGGCGGATTCGTGGGATCGATATACGTCGAAAGAGTGGTTTCAAGTCGCGACGAATCATCACACGGAAATCAACGCTCTGCAATGAGTCGACACCGCCGCTACGACGACTCAGACAATCGGAAAAGTGGCTGAAAAGGATGAGAGTACAAAACAAGCTCCAATCTCTAAATCGATGCTGCATTTGAAACTGTCGCCATTTTCTCGGGGCTAGTCGATTTGGTTCGCTGAAAGCGTTCCTTGAGAATGAGGAACGCGGGGACGAGAATTGGCCGCACGACGAAGGTGTCGAGCATGACGCCGAACGCCAGGGCGAATCCGAGCTGACGCATTTCCGTCAATGTACCTGCGATCAGCGACGCGAAGGTGCCGGCCATGATAATGCCGCAACTGGAGATAATCGGTCCTGTGCGCACGATCGCTTCGCAGATGCCACGGATCGGTCCATATCGGGCCTTTTCCTCATCGACGCGCGACACAAGAAAAATGTTGTAATCTTCGCCAACGGCGATGAGAATCGCGAAGAGGAACACGGTCACCTTCCAATCCAGACCGACAAAGCCAGTCGGGTCCAGCGCCCAGAATACGGCAAACGTCACTCCCAGGGCTGCGTAATAACTGAGTAAGACGCTCAATATGAGATAGATCGGGACAACGATTTGACGGAGCAAGATCACAAGGACAATGAACACACTCACAAGGACGTAACGTTCGATGCGGCCACGGTCTCGCTGCATGACGCTTTGCAGATCTCGAATGGTCGCCGGCGTGCCGCTCAGGTGAATCTCCGTGCCGGCCGGGAGCGAATCCTTGAGCAGGGATTCAATACGGGGGAGCGCGGTTACAGAGGCATCGGCAAAAGGGCCTTGTTCCAAGACAAGGTCAAAGCGAGTCGCGGGCGCACCGCGCTGGCCAAAGCTGCTGACATAGTTATCCAGCGCCGCGGACTCGATATCTTCGGGCGTGGCGGAGCCGGCTAATGAGTTGCTGGCCGGGCCAACTCCCAGTGGCGCGGTGAGGCTCCGCACGTCGGCAATTCCTAGTTGTTGGCGACTGTTGCGTAAGCGCACCGTGACTGATTTGATCAGCTCGCGACCCGCCGGCTTGCGAAAGTCCTGATTGGTTTCAACGACCAGCACGCCGATCGGTCCGGTCAGGCCGGCGGGAAAATGCGCTTCAAGCGCTCGGGTACCGGCAACACTCGGTGCGGAGTTTGGGAGGTTGCCAATCAGGTTGTAGCTCAACTTATTGTGAAAGACGATTGCCACGACCGCAAATGGCACCAACACGGCAACCGTGGTGGCGAGCACGACGGTGGGTCGGCAAACGAGCAGACCGGTCACCCATTGCCATCGGTCGCGTGTTTTTTTTGG
>JANNLP010000029.1:0-5960 GCA_031396905.1 Gemmataceae bacterium | reverse complement strand
GGACATGGGACTCCATTCCCGGTTGAGACGCTGGTGCTATGTTGTACCCCGACAAGCCGTTTGATGGATAGGTGAATCGCTGCCAGGCAATTCGCCTTTTTTTCGAGTGTTAAAGCTCTCGAAAGGCAACAAGTGAGACTTAGCACCAACTTTGGCGCAAGTCATGATGTGCTGGTAACTTAATGCTACCGGAGAGGCTCGCATTACCGAATTGATGTTAGATCAGAAATGCGCGCACGAATCAAGCGAACAAACAGGACGCTCGACTGACTCGTGCGCGGCACTTTATCGCAAACCTAGAACCCCGCGTTCATGCGCTCACGCGGCGATACGATGGCCGCGATGGCGACACCTGCCATGGCGGCTTCGAGAATGCCGCACAGTAATTCATCTTGTACCCATTCGAGCGGGAAGTGGTACCAGATGTGGTAAGAGGCATTGATGGACGCCCAGGCAAATAGCGCCATGACCATGACAACAAACCAGCGACCAATGAAACCAATGCTCGGCCGGGTCATGGAAACGACAATGGCTGCGAGCAAACAGGCGATTACATTTGATACACCTTCATAAATCAGTGGTTTCGGAAACGCGAATTCCTTTCCCGGTTTCAACGAGACTGCGAATGCGTAGTTGCCCTCTTTGACGTCATTGCCGATCTTGTTCCAAATCTCCTTTTGCTCCTCGGCGGTCTTCTCGGCCATGTCGATTGGACCTTTAGGCACGACGTAAACGCCGCCATCGGGGCATTCCGCTTTGACCGCATTGAGAAACGCGGACGGGTCCTTGGGGCTTTTCATTTGCCGATCGCCCCAGTGCAGCAACATATGCTCGATGTAGCCGCCGCCGAACATCAGCGCGCCGCCGATGATAGCTCCGAGAATGATCTTGAAAGGCATTGCGAAAACCCCCTGAAATGTGTGACACGTTCAGTTATTCGATTCGTTGGCCGCTATCTTATTCCGGCCGCCACGAAGGGGCCTAGGTGAGACGCCGTCTCAAGTAGGAATTACGGTGATTTTTCGCAAATAATCCGCTAGCCTTCACCGATCTACGGTCTTATGATTGTGCGCAGCCGCACAACTGCGCCCGAACCAGGCGGTTTTTCATCTAAGGAATTTTGACCCATGACGCACACCGTTTGCGAACCGTGTCACGACTGCAAATACACCGACTGCTGCGTCGTGTGTCCGGTCGAGTGCTTTTACCAGGACGACGTGATGCTTTGGATCGACGACGTCGACTGCATCGACTGCGAAGCCTGCGTACCCGAGTGCCCGGTCGAGGCCATCTTCGCCGAGGCCAACGTGCCGGCCCAATGGCAAAGCTGGATTCAATTGAATAAAGACAAAGCGGCCGAGCTGAAGGCGGCCGGCGCTAAGTGCACCGAAAAGCTCGACGCCAAAGAAGGCCCCGGCTGCAAGAAGAAGGCGTAACGACCTTTGAGAATTCGAAAAGGCCGGGTCCAACCATATTGGCTCGGCCTTTTTTGTTTCACTTAAACCGAAGGTAGAGTGCCGCCCCGCTAACGCAAGCCAGCACGCAGATCATGATCCAAAGAAACCACTCGACGGGTATGTTCTTTTTCACATCCAATTGAATATGCGGCAAATCGGGGCCGCTGTAATCGGCGGGAATGTACTCGGCGGTCGGTGCCGACGCTGCGGCCGGATATGGCAGCGGCACGTTGTTTCGCGTGGAAGGCGTCGTGGGCGTTGGCGTGGGATTGGCATCACGCTCGGGCGTGCGCGGCGGTTGGGCTAGCCCCATCAAGTCGCGAAACTCTTCGAATGTCTCAAGCGCGAGAAACGGTCCCTGCTTCGACTTGGCGGCCACGATGTTGCGTGCATCGCCCAGCAACCGATCCTGCAGGGCTTTGCGAATGCCCTCGGTCGCGCCTTTGACGGTGTGCGACTGCCCGATTTCGTCTTTGTAAGCCAGATACCAAATTTCGCTGCTGACCGGCGTGGTCGGGGCTTCCGCTGGCCGGGTACTGCGACCAAGCAAATCTTCGACGAAATCACGGCAAGTCGGCGGTCGCTTCTCCGGCGACGCGCTCATGGCCCGCATGATAGCCGAGCTGGTTCGTTCGGTAAGTCCGGGCACCAGTTCGCGTGGTGGTGCAAATTCGTTTCGCGCCTTCTTCATCCAACAGTCAAGTGGTCCGGATCCATCAAATGGCATCACACCCGTGACCATCATGTACATCGTAGCGCCGACGGAATACACGTCGCAGCGCACGTCGGCGTTCTTAGCGTCGCGGAATTGTTCCGGGGCCATGAAGTGCGGTGTGCCCAGGCCGCGGCCGGTCCGCGTGAGGTTCATTTCCTCTTCGCCCAGCCCTTTGACCAATCCCAGGTCGGTGATCTTGGCGGTGCCGTCCGGCGCGAGCAGGATGTTATCGGGCTTGATGTCGCGATGAATCAGATTGTGCTTGTGGGCGCGGTGCAGACCCTGACACACCTGGATGATGATCCGCTTGGCTTCCTCTTCGTCGAACTTCCCGACTTTGTCGATCCGCTCGCCGACCGAGTCGCCATCCACCAGTTCCATCACCAGAAATGGCGTGGCGACGTTGCCGCAGAACTCGATGGCCTTGACGACATTGACATGATCAATGTTGTGAGCGGCGCTGAATTCGCGCTCGAAGCGCTTCAAGAGGACTTTGTTCTTGGCGGTCTGCGCCGGCACGATCTTGATGGCAACTAGGTCGCCCGTGGCCCGGCTGCGAGCGCGATAGACCGCGCCCATGCCGCCCTCGGCAATCTTGGAGACAAGATCGTAATTGCCGATGGATTCTAAGGCCAGGGCGTCGTTGTCGGAGGCCATGGGTAGGGGGTTCTCAGGCGTTATTGCGGACCATAGGCCGGCAGCGATTGACCCATTGTAGTTTTTTCTAAGCCGGCATGTCGCCCGAAAATCAACGCCGACCCGCAGTTTCGTCAGAATTTAGGTGGAAGGTTCGGCTCGATCTGCTTGTCAATCTTCCGCCAATCGGTCAGAATCACGTAGACGCCCCGTTTTCGCATGCGCGCACTGGCCACGAGGGCCGATTATGTCGTTGCTTGGTAAGGTTCTAACGATTCTGAACGCTTTGACGGCCATCGCCTTCCTGGTACTGGCCGGCATGGACTACAGCGCGCGAAACAACTGGGCGCACGGCGTCTTCCGCCACAAGCTGGCCATTCATGGCCTGCCGCTCGATGACCGCGACGATTCCTGGCGACCCGGCAGGGCTATTGTGAAGGACGTTTCAGACAAGACGCTGGCGGAGTTGTTCAACAAGGCCGGCAGTCCCTCCGGTAAGACGCAATTGGCAGCCGTCGCCTACGCCAAGAAACAGGCGTTGGATCTGATTGACGGCGGCACGGACGACCAGGACAAACGCAAACGCATCGCATTAGTTTGGCTGCCTCTAGTGACCCATAATTATGTGCGAGACAACCTCCGAAGTCGTATCGCGTCTAAGACGACTGATGAACTGCGAAGCGAAGTTGAAAAAACGTTCGATTATGTGACACAAGAACTAGCCAAGCCCGAAAATCAAAAAACCACAGCCGAAGTGCGACGCATGATGGTTGCAGATTTGCTTTACAACTTCTACCCCGGCGAAGATGACAAGCTCCGTGAGCGCTGCCTCGCCGCGGTGGGATTGGAAGCCTACGTGGCCGCGGCCGACCGGCAGGCGACCAACCTTTTCGGCATGATCCAGAATCTTGACCAGTTGCTGCGGGAAGAAAGCGCCGCGTTTGGCCGGCAGTATCAGGACCTGTTACCGAAGCTGGTGCTGTTGAACGATCAACTCAAGGCCGACCGCGCCCGGCTCGATCA
This sequence comes from Gemmataceae bacterium, assembly GCA_031396905.1. Taxonomy (GTDB): domain Bacteria; phylum Planctomycetota; class Planctomycetia; order Gemmatales; family Gemmataceae; genus JAIBBI01. Next base: position 2,129 of record JANNLP010000029.1, on the reverse strand, counting down.
GCAGAAGAAGTTCTTTGAACAGCACAACCTGCTGTATCAGGCACGCAAAGCCGAGCGCGATGAAATTCAGGATCAGATCGGCCGGCAAAGCGAATTGGCCACGGCCGAGACGGCGAGTCTGACGACGCTGCAACAGCGGTTGTTCGACTTGCAGCGCGAGATTGCCGCCGCCCGCCAAGCCAATGAAAAGTTGGAAACGCAGATCCGCACCAAGGAAACCGGGCGCTAGGACACCCTCATGAACCGGCTCGGCAAAAACCTGGTACTGATCAACACTGCCATGAGCGTCATGTTCGTGGGGTTGTCGGTCGGTTTGTATTCCCAGCAGATGCCCTGGGAAAACGAGATTAAGACCGAGCTGGTGCCGGAGATCAAAGGCCTGGTGGAAGCTCGGGATCGCGCGGATGCCCGGTGGTTGACCGCTTATGCCAGGGTGACCCAGCAAGAAAAAGACATTCCAGCCCGGCGCAGCTTTTATGCCGAGCAAATCAAGATCGCCAACACAGGAATGGACGACACCGGCAAGAAGGTCGAGCCGGCCATCTCCGCTCCCGAAATTCGCGATGGCCTTGTCGTGGTCAAGCGCGAAGGCCGAGTGGGCTTCCAGATCGATGGCCGCAATGCCATGTCATTGGCCGGCTACAAAGCCGCCCTCGAGAAGCAACTCGACGAGACCCGCGACACCAAACAGAAAACCAACAAAGTCACCGCCGACACGACTGTGCTCACCACAGAAGTCAACGGCACCAAGCCAGCGTCAGAAGCCATCACGCGGGTCGAGAAAGGCCTTCGCGGCCAGTTGCTGGATGCGATCACCCTCAAAAAAAACGCCCAATTGGAGCAGGAATTCCTGCAATCGCCGCTGACCAACGACAAAGTGGAATTGGAATTATTGAAGCGCCGCCAAATGGCCCTGGAATCGCGATTGAAAGAACTGGCAACGACGGTGATTGATAAGTAAGCGTGCCGCTGGCCCTATTCGCCTTTCTTATCGCACAATCAACCCAATGCTTCAGGTCATTTGATCAATCCGCCAGCTTCCGTTGGCGGTGTCGGGATCACGTGTCACAATTCATATGGGAATCCGCGCCTCGATTCTGCAAGGTAGCGCAACATGATGTTTCGTCGCTGGCTAGCACTGGTGGCCGTGCTGTTCATTGCCGCACCGGCATCGGCTCAGGTAATTGCGCCGCCGCCCCCGCCGGAATACGATGTGCAATTGCGGTATCGCATTCGCGCCACACGAAACCAGCGCATTGCCCAGTATGCCGAAATGGTGCAGGCGCTCGACGCTGCGGGTTTGAAACGCGAAGTCGCGGCCGATGACGACGCGGCCACCGATCCCAACGCCGAGCGCATCCGCGGCACATTGCCATCTACTTCCGTTCCAGCGGTCCTATCGCAGGAAAACGTCCGCACGGTGATATTGAAACCCGTCGGCATGCCATTGCCCGCGGGCGACGCCAGGGTCACGGTCCGCATCGACATTCCATCCGGATTGGTGAGCGACCGCCAACAGCTGTTGCACGCGCAGATACAGGACCAACTCCAGAAGGTCGGCTTTACACAGAAAGTCGGATACGACAACCGCGGGTTCACGATGCTGTTTGGCACTTTACCCGCCGACAGCCTTTCCACGATCATCGGCGATATTCGCTATCAGCCCGGCGGCTGGCTGGCTGCCGACTCGACCATCGAGAATTTGCCCGAACCGCTGCGAAGCTACGATCCGATACGGCTGGTTGAAGTGCTAACAGAATTGAAAGACACACCGATATCGAGCGATGCAACGAGGCCCATGGTCGCTCCGGAGTTGGAAAAAATCAGCGACGATCTCCGAGCATTTCTGGCGCAGGAAGGAAATGCTGCCAAGCCGACACGCCTGGAAGTCGTGCTCTATGAGCCGATTCGCTCCGATAATCTCGTCTGGCGCGCTTGGTTGCAGACCGCGGGAGCGATGACCATCGAAGGCGACATCGGGCAGACGGTGACGATCCTCGCCCCGGCCGGCGTCGCCAGGGAAATCGCGGTGCTGCCGCGTGTGGCCAGCGTGCGCTTACCCGCCAGGGCCAGCGATCCCATTCCGGTCACCGATCTTGCGACATCCGGCAATGCTCTCGCGAAGTCAC
>JANNLP010000026.1:0-1953 GCA_031396905.1 Gemmataceae bacterium | reverse complement strand
TGACATGGGAGCCAGCGTGATATGGACAACCCAGAGTCAGTGTTAGACATTCACCCATCGCATAGTGCGACGACAAGTGGATGCCGAACACCTCGTTGACCAGTTCACTGGTCTCCGCCAACATCGGCTCGGCGATGCTGGTCATGAGTTCGAGGCAGCCTTCGTCGCGCAGGCGGAGATGGCCTTCCATTTGGGCGGCGGCGAGGTTCGCCATCACGTGGCCGTAGCCGACGATGATGTTGGGTTTGAATTCGTTGAGCTTGCGAATGGTTTCAGCGAAGGGATCGGTGTATTGCAAACGCAGGATATTTGTGAAGCGGCGCATCGCTTGGGGCATGTAAGCGAAGGTTGCCCCGCTGGGGAAGAAGCCGGGCTGCATCTGAAATATCGCGAGCCGTCGGCGGCGGATGAAGTTGCTGACCAATGCGGACCAGGTCTTGGGTACGCGATTGCCGCGGCCAACCTGCATGGCGAACATGTGCCGGAAGGCTAACGGATCCTGCACTAGGAGGGCGGGTTGGCCCTGACTGCCGGAGGTATGCAGCACCGGGTACTTGCCGAGGAAATACTTGCCCACGTTGTCGCGATTGGCGGTGAACTCCTGGACGGCGGCGCGGGTGATTTGTCGATCGGTAACAATGTCGTCGAAATGCTCCATCATTTCGGACTTGGTCATGTGTGGCACATCGGCCGGAGTGGCTTCACGGGCATCGATGCCACGATACTTCGACGCGAGATATGGCGAATGCTTTTGAGCGTGTTGCAAAAGTTTGCGGAAGCGGCGCTTTTGGATTTTGTGAAAGTGTTTGCCGCGCCAAATCAGCATCTGGCTTGAATAAAGCACGCCGCCGATGAATGCGAGGGTCTGGAGCATGACGACGGTCGCAATTGTGGGTCTGGGCTGGCTGTGCCTATTCTGTGGACGCCATCGCGACATCGACAGCGTGAGGCAGACCAATCAGATTCGATGCAGGCCGATAGATCGTTACGACCGTTACGATCCGAAGTGATTAAACCACTGACGAGAAAATCACGGGCGGACATTCACGCCTTTGGTTGCAAGAAGCTGAAATGGTGGGCGCAATGAATTGTCTGCAGCTCACGCCATTGGTCCGGGGTCAGGTAACCAAAGAAGGGTGATGCGATAAAGTCACCCTTGTGATCGCGCATGCGAATGAGCGATTGCCGCAGTCGCGCGGCAGCAACGGTCGCATCGCCGCCGGGTTCGGGCAGCTGTTTTTGCGGCGTGAAGCCGCCGACTTTCATCTGACGACTCGACAAGATGCGCTTCAACACCATCTTTCCGAAGAGTGCCTTGAATATCCATGGCACTTTGAACTTGTGGCCATCGAGCGAGCCCTCGGTGAAAAACGACAAGTGATTGCAGACTTGAGCGAGGTCCCAATTGCCTTGCGGGTCGCAACCGGATTTCTCCATCCGATCCAGTTCGGCAATGGCGTCGTCGATGGTCCGAAAATCAAGTTGTCGTCGAGGCATGACGAAATGTCCCTCCACGGATGATGGTACGAAACACATGAAGAACGCGGCAAGCGACCGTTATCTGGTCGTCGCCGCGTTCTTCGCGTTGTCCACCCAATCTGTCGTTACTTGATCTCCACCGCCACGGGTTGCATCAACCATACGCGGTCTTTTTTCAGGCGGAGGATGGTTTCGGCATGACGCAGGTGCGTCGGCACCGTGCCGAAGTTCTTGAGCAACTCGGCGGCGACACCGGGCAACTTGGCATCGGCGCCGCCGTCGGCGAGCTTCTCGAAGAAGTTGCGATGCCGGGGCAACGACAGGATTTCCATGTCCTTGCCCTCGACGCCGGCCAACTTCTTGGCGGCTTCAATGGCGTCATCGAGCGTGCCGGTGTGTCCATGTCGCGCGAGCAACTCCTCACGTTGGCGGGTGGCCGGGTCCATACCGGACGCCAGGCAAAAGCCAACGGCC
>JANNLP010000164.1:0-4980 GCA_031396905.1 Gemmataceae bacterium | reverse complement strand
GCCAACTACTCCGTGGCGTTCCTGCCCGATGGTCAACACTTCGCGGCCGCCGGCTCCGATGGCATGTTACGCGTCTACGCCACCGAAACTGCGAAAGTCGAGAAAGAGTGGCCGGTCACGCGGACGGTCACGGTCGTCGCCGTGGAATCCGATGTTCACCCGGATTATGTCCGTGATGTCGCGCCGGTGCTGAGTCGGCTAGGCTGCAATGCGGGCACGTGCCATGGGTCATAGGACGGCAAGAACGGCTTCAAACTCTCGCTACGTGGTTACGATGCCATTCACGATGTGCGTGCTTTCACCGATGAACATGCCTCGCGGCGAACTTCGATTGCGTCGCCGGACGATAGCTTGATGTTGCTGAAATGCACCGGCGCGGTGCCGCATGTCGGCGGGCAACTCACGAAGCCGGGCGAGCCCTATTACAACATTCTACGCGCCTGGATTGCTGACGGAGCGAAGCTCAACGCTAACTCGGCACGAGTGGCGAACATCGCCATCACGCCGATCAATCCGGTGATCGACAACGCTGGCGGCAAGCAGCAATTCAAGATCATCGCCACGTTCGCCGACGGCGGAACCCGCGATGTCACCAGGGAGGCGTTCCTTGAAAGCGGAAACACCGAAGTAGCAAAAGCCGAAGGCAATGGACTGACCTCCGCGCTGCGCCGCGGCGAAGCGCCGATGCTGGCTCGGTACGAAGGTGCGTACGCGGCAACGACATTGACGGTGATGGGTGACCGCACCGGATTCAACTGGGTCGAGCCGCCGAAGTGGAGCAAGATCGACGAGTTCACCGCGGGCAAGTGGCAGCGGCTCAAGTCGTTGCCAAGCGACCTGTGTACCGACGCGGAGTTTTTGCGCCGCGTGTCGCTGGATCTCACGGGTCTGCCGCCGACTGCTGATGCGGTCCGTGCATTCCTCGCCGACGCCCGACCGCAACAAGTCAAACGCGATGAATTAATTGACAGGCTCGTCGGCTCAACGGACTATGTCGAACATTGGACGAACAAGTGGGCGGACCTGTTGCAGGTCAATCGCAAATTCCTGGGCGTCGAAGGCTCCACCGCTTTGCGGGCCTGGATTCGGCAGCAGATAACGGACAACGTGCCGTATGATCGATTCGCTTCTGGCGTCCTCACAGCTAGCGGTTCCAATCGCGTCAATCCGCCGGCCAGCTATTTCAAAGTGTTGCGTCAGCCGGCCGAGACGATGGAGAACACCACGCACCTGTTCCTGGCGGTGCGCTTCAATTGCAACAAGTGCCACGACCATCCGTTCGAAAAGTGGACGCAGGACCAATACTATCAGACCGCCGCGTTCTTCGCGCAGTACGGGCTGAAGAAGGATCCGCAGTCCGGCGACAAACGTGTCGGCGGCAGCGAGGTCGAAAGCTCGCAACCGCTTTACGAAGAAGTCGTGGACGAAAAAAAGGGCGAAGTCACGCACGACCGCACCGGCGCGATCACCGCACCCGTGTTTCCGTACTTGGCCGAACATATCGAGAAGGCGGGCGACAGTCGTCGTCAGCGGCTCGCTGCCTGGATGACTTCGGCGGACAATCAGTACTTCGCCAGAAGCTATGTCAACCGAGTGTGGGGCTATTTATTCGGCGTTGGCATCATTGAACCCATCGATGACATCCGCGCCGGCAACCCCGCCAGCAATCCGGAACTGCTGGACTACCTTACGACTGAGTTCATTAAGAGTGGCTTCAACGTTCGGCATATGCATCGGCTCATCTGCAAATCGCGGACCTACCAGCTTTCGGTCGCAACGTCGAAATGGAATGAAGATGACAAGACGAATTATTCACATGCGTTGGCGCGGCGACTGCCGGCCGAAGTGCTCTTCGACTCTGTCAGTCGAGTGACCGGATCAACCTCGAAGATCCCGGGTCTGCCTCCCGGTTCGCGCGCGGCCGAGATATCGGATAGCGTCGAGTTGCCCGGCGGCTTCCTGAACACGTTGGGCCGACCGCCGCGCGAAAGCGCTTGTGAATGTGAACGTGCCACGGGTCTGCAACTTGGCCCGATCATGGCGTTGGTGAGTGGCCCAGTACTGAACGACGCCATTGCCGATCCCGGTAATGCCATCGCCAAACTGGCCGCGCAACAGCTCGACGACGGCAAGCTGATTGAGGAGTTGTATCTTCGCATCCTCAATCGCACGGCCACGCCACCGGAAATCGAAACTGCCCGCAAATGGTTCACGCGCATGGATGCCGACCACGATGCGCTGGTCAAGTCGCTCGGCGCCAAGGAAAAGGAATGGTCGCCGATTTTCGTGCGCCTGCAGGAAGAACGCGACGTCACCATTAATCAAGCGCGGGCGGCATTGGAAGACTACCGGGCTAAAGAATATGAGCCGAAGCAGAAGAAACTGGAGGTTGAGCGGCAAGCGCAGATCGCGGCTGCTCAGAACACGCTGAAGGAATACGACGCCAAGGCTGTCGAGCATTTGGCCGCGTGGGAGAAGCAACACGCTAAGCAGCCAGAGTGGGTCGTTCTCAAGCCGCATTCGATGAAGGCCAACAAGAAAGAAACGACGTTTAAGGTCGAAGCCGATGGCTCGATCTTCGTCGAAGGCGGCAAGGATGCGACGCTTTACACCTTCACCGCCGAGACGAGCCTGATTGGCATTACCGGCATTCGCATTGAAGCGCTGGCCGATGATCGCTTGCCCATGCGTGGCCCCGGTCGGTCGCCGAACGGCAACTTCGTGCTGACGGAGTTGGAAATGCTAGCCGGCACCAAACCGGTCAAGTTGCACAAACCACTGGCAAACTTCAGCCAAAACGGATTCGGGCCTGCGGAAGCCATCAACGGGAAAAATGAAGCCAACGGCGACGGCTGGGCAGTGGTGCCGCGAATTGGCGAAGATCACTGGACTACGTTTGAGACGACGGAACCCATTGGTGCGGAAGCCGGCACGCTTTTGACGTTCAAGATGAGTCAAGCCTATGTGGACAAACTGCACTCGATTGGCCGGTTCCGCGTCTCCGTGACCACCGCCAAGTCGCCGGGCTTGAGCTGGCCCGATCATGTCGTCACCGCGTTGCGGCGAGCCGCCGACGAACGTAGCGACGAGCAGAAAAAACTGCTGGTGACGTTTCAGTCCCGCACGGATATGGCCCGGCAACAACTTGTCGCTGGCATCGCGAATGCCATGAAGCCATTGCCGCCGGACGGCAGGTTTGAGCAATTGAAACTCACCCTGGCCGAGGCGGAGAAACCCGTGGCCATTGATCCAAAGCTACTGCAGCTCCGGGCCGATTCGAAACTGTCAGCGGAACAGTTGAAGAATAAGCGGCTCGTTGCGGCCCAGGATATCGCATGGGCGCTGATCAACAGCCCGGCGTTTTTGTTTAACAGGTGAAACGCTCAAAATGGTGGGTCTCGCAAAGCCTCGACCCACCCTACAAGGCTCGATTGCGGATTGCTGCCCCGAAGGGGCGAACGTCAATAGCCAGGGGTGGAGCGCTTCGCGGAACCCCTGGTAGGTGCGTTCCCCCTAAATCGATCAAGCCCCGGAGGGGCGACCGTCTCGATCGCCCCTCCGGGGCGTAAATAATGGGGTGGGGGTTGCCGCTTCCAGGGGTTTCGCTGCGCTCCACCCCTGGCTATTGACGGCAGCCCCTTCGGGGCTAATGCTTGTGATCGAAATGGACATGAGGGACTTTACATGTTAAGAATCCCCGGCCAACCTGGACGCGACCTCTGTGACGCCCACCTCGGCGTTACACGCCGTGACATCCTGCGTATCGGCGGTTCGGGCCTACTCGGCCTCACGCTCGGCGGCGCGTTTCAGGCGCAGGCACGCGCCAACCCCACGAGCGGCGGCGGTCCCGGCTGGGGCAAGGCCAAGTCGATCATCATGATCTATTTTCAGGGCGGGCCGAGCCATATCGATTTGTGGGATCCCAAAGACGGCGTTCCCGACAACGTCCGCAGCGAGTTCAAGTCGATCTCGACCAAGACGCCCGGCGTGCAGTTTACCGAATTGTTGCCGAAGCTCGCGCAACAGACCGAGAAGCTCACGTTGATCCGCTCGATGAGTTACACGCCGGTGGGGTTGTTCAATCACACGGCCGCCATCTATCAGATGATGACCGGGTACACCACCGACAAAGTCAGCCCATCGGGTCAGTTGGAGCCGCCGAATCCGAAGGACTTTCCTAACTTCGGCTCGAACCTCGTCAAGTTGCGTCCACAGACGGAACCGATGCTGCCATTCGTGATGCTGCCCCGGCCGCTTCAGGAATCGAATGTCGTCGGCAAGGCGGGCACGGCGGGCTTTCTCGGCCGAGCCTACGATCCGTACACGCTGTTCCCCGAGGGCGACGACCTCGACATGACGAAGATGGATCGGATCCGGGTCGATGACTTGCAATTGCGGCCCGAAGTGTTCGCGCTGCGGCTGGAGAGGCGGGCGCAACTGCGCGACGAGATGGCCAAGGCCATGCCGGAGATTGATAAGGCCGTCGCCGACTACAACTTGAACGAATACTATCAGAAGGCCCTGAACCTCATCGTCAGCGGTCAGGCCCGGGAAGCGTTTGCGCTTGAGCGCGAGCCGGCCAAAATGCGCGATGAGTATGGCCGCAATACCTTTGGCCAATGCCTGCTGCTGGCCCGAAGGTTGGTTGAAGCGGGAACCAAAGTCGTGGAAGTGATTTGGCCCAAGGTCGCCAACTCGGATCGGCACTCGTTTGATTGCCACATCGGCCTGGGTGCGCGCATGAAAAACGACATCGGCAACATGCTCGACTCCGGTCTTTCGGCCTTGATCGCCGACCTGGAGCAACGCGGCATGTTGAAGGAAACGCTGGTCGTCGGCGTCGGCGAGTTTGGCCGCAGCCCGCAAAAGGGCGTCAGCACATCCGGCAACGGCAACGATGCTACCGGCCGCGACCACTGGCCGTACTGTTTCACATCGTTGATCGCGGGTGCCGGCATCAAGCGAGGGTACGTCCACGGC
>JANNLP010000811.1:0-5187 GCA_031396905.1 Gemmataceae bacterium | reverse complement strand
CTTGTGACAGTGCGATGGCAGCCCGGCCGGTACCGCAACCGAGGTCCAGTACGCGGCTTGATCGTTGCAAATGGCGTATCACGAACTTGAGATCGGCTTCCAGGAGCGGTGTGCCGGCGAGGTCTGCGTCATAAGCTTCCGCGACCGTAGAATCGTGGACATAGTCCCAGACGCCTCGGGACACGCCAGGCGGCAATTGCCAGTCTGCGGGAGCGGCCATGCTGGAACGTGAACTCCGCCAGGAAATCTGCGAGATCGGCCGTCGGCTTTATGCCCGCGGCCTCGTGTCCGGCAGCGAGGGCAACATTTCCGTGCGCATCGGCCCGGACGCCGTGCTGTGCTCGCCGACGATGGTGTCCAAAGGCTACATGTCGCCCGACGATTTGGCCATTGTCGATATGGAGGGCCGACAGAAAGCGGGTTCGAAAGCGCGGACAAGCGAGATTCTAGTTCACCTCAGCGTGTACAAACATCGGCCGGACGTCCTGGCTGTCATTCACTCTCATCCGCCTCACGCCACGGCGTTCGCGGTCACGCACACGGAGGTGCCGCTGGGCGCGCATCCCGAGTTGGACTTATTTCTTGGTCCGGTGCCGATGGTTCCATATGAACTGACCGGGACGCAAAAATTAGCCGATGCGGTCGTGCCTTACCTCGATCGCACCACTGCAATCTTGTTGGCCAATCATGGGAGCGTTACGTGGGGTCCGACACTGGAACGGGCTTGGTTTGCAACGGAGATTCTCGATGGCTATTGCAGGCTACTGCTCAATTGCAAGGCCATTGGAACGATCAAGTCGTTGACAGAGACTCAAGTCGCCGAGTTGCTGGCGTTGAAGCAGCGTTACGGTTGGGATGATCCACGGCTAACGCAAGGTTGAAATCAAAGCCATCAGTTCCGGCCGAAGTTTCGCCAGTGCCCGCGCGCGATGCGACAGCGCATGTTTGACTCTCGCGCTCAATTCACCGAACGATTGATGAAATTCGGGAATAAGAAACAGCGGATCGTAACCGAAACCGCCGGTGCCCTGGTGTTGTTTCAAAATGATCCCGTGGCAGCGGCCTTCGACGACGATACGAACTTGACCCGTTGGATCACTGAGTGCCGCGGTGCATATGTAATAAGCACCCCGTTTTTCGTCCGCCAGCGAAGCGAGTTCGGCCAGCAACTTAGAATTGTTGGCGGCGTCGTTCGCTGGTTCACCCGCGTATCGAGCCGAATACACACCGGGCTGGCCATTCAACGAGGGTACCACCAGGCCGGAGTCCTCGCCGAGTGTCCATGCGTTGGTGGCGCATGCCACTTGTGTGGCTTTCAGGCGGGCATTTTCCTCGAATGTCGTGCCGGTCTCATCCACTTCGGGCACATCCGACCGTTGCGACAGATCGCCGAACTCGAGTGGCAAGTCACTCAGGATGTCCACGATTTCCTGACGTTTTTTGCGATTGCGGGTCGCCAGCATCAACAGCATGGTCGGCATCCAATAGAAGACAGAGGTCTCATACGTGCCGTTTTACAGGGTCGCGAGCAGTTTCTGTCATACGAGGCTCCCAAAACCGCAGGGCACTTTTTTCGGGAAATTGAAATCCACTCCACCGGCCGGCTCGTAGGTAAGGGTGTAGTAAGCAACAACCCCAACGGCGGGGGGAAGGGAAGAGGGGCGGTGGTCGCCCGGAACCCATTCGGCCGACACACCGCGGGCGGAATTCATTCCAGCACCCGCAACCCTCGGAGGATACGGCAATGGCGATGGATATGTTCGTGAAGATCGGTGCGCTCGCAGGCGAAGCGAAAGATGGCAATTCACCGAGCCATGCGGGCGAGTTCGAGTGTCTGGCCTGGAGCTGGGGCATCAGCAACAGCGGCAGCGCCCAAACCGGTGGCGGAGCGGGTGCCGGCAAGTGCAACGTGCAAGACCTCAGTTTCACCAAGTACATCGACAAGGGTTCGTGCGATCTCTTGTTGGCAGCGTGCAACGGCCAGCACTACGACAAGGCGACTCTCACCGTCCGCAAGGCCGGTACCAAGCCGCTCGAATACCTCATCATCACGATGGAAGACCTGATCATCACCAGCGTTTCGACCGGTGGCTCCGGTGGTGAAGATCGTCTGACCGAAAACGTCACGCTCAATTTCGCCCGAGTTAAGGTCGACTACAAGGAACAAACGGCCACGGGCACGGCGGGTGCGACTCCGACCATGGGTTGGAACATCGCGGAAAACGTCAAGATTTAAATTCCGCGTTCGGTCTTACCCCCGTTACGCTTCTTTTCGCGGAGATGCATTCCATGGCGATGGACATGTTTCTCAAAATTGCCGGTATCGCCGGCGAATCCCGCGACCAGAAGCACGGGGGTGAGATCGATTTGCTTACCTGGGGCTGGGGAATCAGCAATTCCGGCTCGGCCCAGACGGGTAGCGGTGCCGGCTCCGGCAAATGCAATGTGCAGGATTTCTCGTTCAGCATGTACGTCAGCAAGGCGTCGCCGGACCTGGCGTTGTTGTGCTGCAACGGCAAGCATGTCAACGAGGCAATTCTCACTGTCCGCAAGTCCGGCAAAACCCCACTCGAATATCTCATCATCAAGTTCATGGACCTGATTGTCACCAGCTACCAGACTGGCGGCGCGGCGGCCGGTGATGATCGGTTAATCGAAAACGCAACTCTCAACTTCGCCAAGTTTGAGGTACAGTACACAGTGCAGACCGCCACAGGCGGGGCCGGCGATAAATTCGCAGGTGGTTTTGACATCGCGGCCAATTGCAAGCTGTAGTCGCGCATCGGGAGACGGTCATGGCAGTCGACATGTTCATCAAGATGAAGGGCGAAAAGAGCGGAGTCATAAAAGGCGAAGCCCGTGACAAAGTTCACGGGGATGAAATCGAAGTAATATCGTGGAATTGGGGGATGACAGGCGCGGTCGCCAATTACTCCGGTGGGAAAGGCGCTTCCGTCCAGATTCAGAACTTTACCTTTAGAAAGCCGATTGACAAATCATCGCCCATACTGATCGCGGCACTTTGCACTAACGAACGAATCGTCGAAGCCGTGTTCACCTGTCGAAAAATGGGCATTAAGAGCGGCGCTCCAGTCGAGTTTACCGTCATCAAATTCGAGAAGGGCACCGTGGCCAGGATCAATCGGACCGTCGCCCACGACGACGAACGGGCGATTGAAGAGGTTACCATCTCATTTCAGAAGTTCACCGAAGACTATACCGAGCAGGGGCCGGAAGGCAATAAGATCGTCGGACCAAGTGCGACTCATGAGCTGACGACAAGCACGACTGGTTGACCGTGTATTGTTTTGACGAGAATACAATAACCATGTTTGTCGGCCACGTCTCGTGGCCGGCCACTTGTTTCTTTTGCGGCAATTGCCGAAAATCAGTTTCATGGCCGAGCATGATCTTACTGACGGTTTTCAGCCGTCGATTTTCGATCGTCTGACTGATCCTGACTCCATGGGCTCATCGGATCGTCGCGGCTACACTGAAACGCAATTGATGGCGGTGGTTCGTCGCGACCTCGAAGACATATTGAGTACCCGCAGACCGTCCTTTGAAGAACTTGGAATCGAAGACCTGTACCAGGTCAAGAAATCCGTCATTGGCTTTGGGTTGCCGGACTTCGCGAATCTCGGCTCACTTTCCAGCGGCGATCGCGCAGAGATCGGCCGGCAAATTGCCGAGGCCGTAGCGCAATTCGAGCCGCGGCTTACCGACATCGAAGTCGTGATGAAGGATGCCAACAAAATGAAGGAGGCAATGAAGGGAGAGTATCGCCATTCGGCGGTTTACTTTCACATCGCGGCCAAACTACGCATGGACCCATGCCCGCCGGTGACTTTTGAGACGGTGCTGGAATTGACCCAGGGCCGACATCGTATCGAAGGCGAGCATGGAGCCGGCACATGAACTCCAGCGAACGGCTCTTCAGTTACTATGACCGCGAGTTGACGTTTATTCGCCAGTTGGCACTGGACTTCAAGGCTCGCTATCCGCGGGTCGCTGGCCGCCTGGCTCTTGATGCCGCCGCCCAAAGCGCTGATCCGCACGTTGAGCGGATGATCGAATCATTCGCATTGCTCACTGCGAACACACAGGTCAAGCTGGACGACGAGTTTCCGGAACTCACTGACGCAATGTTGCAGGTGCTGTACCCGCACTACCTTTCACCGCTGCCGTCAATGACGATTTTGCAGTTTACTTTGATCCCTGGTGCGGCAGATGGGCCGAAGGGCTACACGTTGCCGGCCCACTCACCATTGGTCACGCCGCCGATTGAAAACGTAGTGTGCCGCTATCGCACGGGAGCCGCCACCACGCTTTGGCCCATTGAAGTGATGGAGGCCAAATTCCGCGAGCCGCCGTACCCGCCGGGATTGGAACCGCCCGAAGACATTCGGCAGTATGTCCGGTCCTATTTGCGGCTGAAATTGAAGTGCACGGGTGCGTTGCCACTGGAGGAGATGGCGCTGGAGGCGCTACGTTTCTATTTGCTTGGCGACTCGCAATTGACTGTGGGCCTCTACGAGATGTTGCTTTCGGAATTGAAATTGGTCGTCGTCCTTCCCGAAAATCGGCGTTTGCCCCCGACGCGGTTGACGCCGAATGAAGCGGTACGGCCAGTGGGCTTCGAACCGGACGATGCATTGCTGCCGTATCCGAAGCAGTCGTTCGCCGGCTATCAATTGTTGACGGAGTTTTTCGCCTATCCGGCGCGGTTCTCATTCCTCGACTTGTTCGGCTGGTCGAAAGCCCGTGCAAATGGCCTCGCCGGCAAGACCGTCGATGTGGTGTTCTATTTCACGAAGCCGCCGCGCGATGGCATGGTGCAGGGTGTTTCCAAGCAAACGTTTGTGCCAGGATGCGCTCCGGCGGTGAACCTGTTTCCCAAGACAGTCGAGGGCTTCAAGCTGACGCATCGGCGAACGGAGTACCCAATTGAACCCGACGTTCACGCCCCAAACGGTTTCGAAATCTACTCCGTCGATACTGTGGCCCAATTGGACTTATCGACAGGCGAAAGTGTGGACTATCGGCCGTTTTATTCGTTTCGTCATGGAAGTGCCAACACCGGACCACCATATTGGGCGGTGAATCGCACGGCCCGGGTGAAACAACGTGTCGATGGTCGTCCGGACCTTGATTCCTCGGTTGGCACCGATGTGGCTTTGCGGCTCG
>JANNLP010000807.1:0-2080 GCA_031396905.1 Gemmataceae bacterium | reverse complement strand
CACGTCCGCCGTCATTGTGCATGCATAAGTTGGCCCGAAGCTGGTCATCTTCATGCCAAATACAGTGTCGAAAAAAGCCTGGCTCGCCGCAAGGTCGCGAGTGGGCAACTCAATGAAATTAGGTCTGGCCATGACAAGCTCCCGGGGTGACATGTTGTTGGGTAGTGTCTCAGTTTGGTTTTCTTCGTGCTTCCTTCGTGCACCTCGTGTCTTCGTGGTTGGCCTTGAGAACTCACCACAAAGACACGAAGTACACAAAGAAAAACACAAAGAAGACAAATCGAGAGACTACCGATTATCGATGTTCAAAATCACTGCGGCCCATTCCGAAGCGCCCACTGTATCATCTTGGCGTTCGGCGGCTTAACAAACCTCCATCCACCTTCCGCGATGAGCCGTCTCACATCGCGAGCGAGTTGGCCACAGTCGAAATATCGGATCGCGCCGGCCTCCAGCGTCGGGTACACGGCTAGCGTGCATTGGACGCAGCAATGCGTCCCTTTGGGATAGCCATGGTGGAAGTGGGAACGCATGATTCCGAAGGCCAGGTCCTTTTCGACGGTTTCGTAGAAGGCCGAACCGCCGAACCTGCTGCCCAGCGCCTTCTGTCCGGCAATCAGGAGAGCGCTTCGAACGAACGTCCCGACTGGCGCTCCCGAGATCGCGAAACCGGCAGGGTGACGAATCGCCTTCGGCAAATCCAGCTTCGGAAACGATGCGAGTTCTTTCGGCACAACCTCGCGCACAAACGCAATGTCCGCCGAAGGCAGACGTTGCCTCGCTCGCGCACGTTCCGCAACATTCAATAGCAGGTCAAAGTCCATTTGCCTTCCCCTCGCTAACGCTTCGCTCACATGCCGGGGCAATTGTCCGACTGACTTCAAACTACACGTCAAGTTCATCTCTGTCAGGGGGCCGCGCCGTGCGATTGGTTATCCGAATGGCCACCAACCGAACCACCAACGGAACATGGCACCAACGCAGCTGAATACACTGATGCAGATCATCAGGGTTGACCATCGTCGTATCGGTTCATCGGACATCGCGGAAGGCGTGTCCTCTCCGCTGAAGGGTACATTGATTTCGAAGTGGTCGGAAATCTCGCCGGCCGCATCGTCCGCGCGGAGCCCCAACGCAAACCAGACGCATAGCGGGATCAAAAGCAGACCAGTGATGGCGGAGTATTCGGGCCGAAGCACCCACGCAACTGCGAGCGATCCCATCGTGGGAACCCAGCCAACGTGACCGAGACCGCCTCGCGGCAGGCCATTCGCCAAGCGCCGCCCCCGTTTCCGCCGCATCGGCAACCTCCCACCGCCGCGTGCCATGCTCAAAGCTTTGGGTGAGCATGCGAGAGACTCACACGGCAATAAGACGATATCAATTCTATGACGCCTGTATGTCGTCTTCGGTGGCGGCAACCAGCTCCCACTTAGCGCCCGCGCTCTGGACTATCGTGGCCATTTACCGGTTCGACGTGCCTTGGCTCGGAGACCGCAGCCTGCCCCGCCTCAGTGAGCCAGTAACGCTCGCCACCCGGCAGGTCGGGGCAAGCGCGAATCTCAATCAACCCCTCGGTCGCCAACTCGCGGATCTCGGCGTAGAACGGCCCGATGCAGTCCGGGCTGCTACCACTGACGGCTCGGTCCACCTGATACCAGTACCACTCGCCATCGTGTCCCGCGATGGCTCGCAGCACTTCCTGCTTCGCTGATGCCCTGCCCATCGCTACGCCTCCGCCGCCGAACGCTCGGCTAAGCTGCCGGAGCCGCATGCAAGCATGTCAAAGCTCCGAATAACAGGATGGCGGCCCCGGTCAGCTTTAGCTGTTGGTCATGCGTCATCTATTTTACTTGATTATTGATGAACTCAAGTATGTCGTCATTATTGCGGACAAGGCCAAGTCCTACGGCCACGAATTCATCGGCGAATGCGCCCCGTTTCATTCCAATAAGCCTTAGTGCGTCATTGATTGTTCCGGCTTTATGCCATGTCGGCGGCATGATTTCGTTGCCATCATGACATACAAACCCACCCTGACCGCCGACGCCACCAAAATAATCCGTTTCAACGTACGCTA
>JANNLP010000743.1:0-6606 GCA_031396905.1 Gemmataceae bacterium | reverse complement strand
GCGAGGTTCTTGGTCAGGAACGGTCCATTGCCGTTGTGCTTGGCATAGTCGAGCCAGAATGGGCTGACGCCGATCAACTCGGCTAACTGCTGTTGGATCGGCAACTTAAAGTAATTATTCTCGGCCCACTCCTGCGTGGCTTCGACGCGGCGATAGAGTTGTTGGAGTGCCAATCCTAAGCGAATATCTTCGCGCAAGGTTGCTTCACCCCGATCGGCATTCTGCATGTTCAAGAGCTGGTGACCGGCTTTATCTTCGGCAGCTGCTTCTTTCGCTTTTGTCGCGCCGTCTCGGGCCTGCAGCTCATCTATTTTTTTGACATCAGCCCTGCCAGCAGCGCGCGATTTCGGTGGCGGACCGCCGGGTTGATTGCCGCCGCCGAAACCGCCACTTTGACCGGGTGTCGCAGGTACGTTAAGCCCAGAAATAAACTTTTCTGGACTAAAGTCATTGACTTGACCGGCTGGCCTAAACCCGCCAGCCGCTGCCAGCTCACTGCCTTTGATTGCCGTTTCGAACAACATGCGAATTCGATCCGGATTCGGCGCCATGATGCGTAACAGATCGTTGATGTGGCGGGCGGTTTTGGCGGGTTCATTCGGAAGCCTCTGAGCCAGTAACACTCGTTCAACGGTGTTGAGTCGGCCGAACTGCCAGGGTTGGGCGTAGTCCTTCAGGTCACTTTCCAGCAGCCAATGATCGAGAAAGGTCGTGTCCTTCTTGTTCGCCAGGTACGGTTTCACAACCGTGCGGAAGAACTCAGGATCTCGCTTCGAGAGGAAGAAGCTCAACTCATGGCAGGCGTGCTTGGAGTATTGGGTCCGCTTCTCTTCGATCTTGAGATTGGGCCAGGTGGTGATGAACGAAAACTCGGCCAGCTTGGGATCGCGGGTCAGCGTGGTGAACAGGCCATACATCTTGGCCACGCTGTCGTACGCCTCGAAACGGCTTGCCACAGAATCCGCCAATACGAATGGTTGGCCGGCCGGAAGGATGCTCACTTGCTTTTGTTGCGTGTAATGGGCCTTGGGGTCCAGACCCGAACGCAGCCGCAAATCCAACGACTTGAGCGGCGACTCTGGCAGCGTCACGGACTTAACGGTCGTGGATACCGGATCGACCGCGACGACGTAAATCATGCTGTGCTGCCCGAGCTTTTCGCGGCCGATTTTCACCACGCCGTCTTTGTCCGGGACGAGATTGACCAACACGGCGGACGCATCGGCGAGGAAGTCGAGGCTCTGCGAATGTGCCGGAATCCCGATTGCCGGGATTATCGGCGTTCGATTATCGGATGGCGTCGCCGGCGCGGAAGGCTTTGGCACGCCTCGCCGACGAAACTCTTCGCCTTCCTTTGCGAGCTGTTCACCGGTTTCCGTAGAGCGCACGGCCCACGGATTGAGCAACAACTCAGGGCGGTCGAGCATGTTGCCCGGGTATTTTCTTTGGTAGCGGCGATCCAGCACATAGCGGTATTCATCGCCAATGTTGCGGCCAGAGATGTACGCGGAATCGGCATGCGATGGATACATGCCGGCGAGTTCGGCATCGCGAACATGGCCGAGGTGATCGAAAGCCGAGTATTCCGGTAAGTAACGGCTGGCGAAGGCATGCACTCTGGCATACGGTGAAAGGTCGCTCAACTTCACGGTGACGAAATCGGCATCGGCCATGACACTGGCAATTTGCACCGGCTTAAGCAACGGCAATTGCATGTGCCGTAGCTGACCGAGGACGTTGCCGGCGACCACTGTGCCATCGACGACACGAATGCGGATTCGTTCTTTGCTCCGCTTCAACGACAATTCGTAATCGCCGGGCGTAAGGCCGCGCAGCTCCAGCACGCCATCCTTAATGGCGATGGCATCGAAGCGGTCCACCCGAATGATGTTGCCGCGAACTTCGAATAGCGAAAGTTCCTCTCGCGCGGGTGTCTTCGCTTTGCCGGAATAGGCGACGGTAATTACCTCGCCGGCTTTGGCATGAATCATGGCGCGGTAGCTGTGGTCATCCTCACCCGGCCGCCAGACGCGCGGCTCGCCGGCGCTCCAGGCCCAAATCTGTTCAACATCGGCGAGTGGCCCCAGGCGAATCTGGCCCTTGGCGTCGGACTTCAGCGTCGCCTTCACGCGTTCCTTGAAATCGCGGTGCTTGAGTTCCAGAGGAATCGTGCGATCCGGCCGCGGTTCGCCGGTGCGGCCGAGCACCTCAATGAAATACTCGTTGCCGAACTTGGCCAGATGAAGGTCATCGACATGCTCCGATGCGTTGAAGCCGTTCAGCGAAAAGCTATCCACCGCAGCAAGCTGGATTTGTTTGCCATCGGTGAGGCTCTTCACTTTGGCTTCGAGCGTCATTGTGATTTGTTTCAGCCGGGCCGGCACGCGGAAGTCGTAAGTCGCTTCGCGGTCTTCAAACACCTTAAAGTCGGGCACTTCCGTGGACGTGGCAATTCCGTCGAGATCTGTCGCCGTGATTTTGAGTCTGATTTCTTCCAGCAACTTGAGCGACACGGGCAAGCTATTGATCGTGAAGCCCGGACGTACCAAGGCGGTGGCGACGCGCTGGGCCAGCAGGGCTTCGCGGTCCACATAGATGCCGGCTTTCAGTTCATAGCGCTCCGGCTGATGGTCCAGATAATCAAGGCAGGCGAAGTCGCCGCGGCTGATGACGATGGGTTGGCGGCCGGGTTGCGTGGTGAACGGCACCAGGATCGCGCCGTTGGCGTCGGGCTTGTATTCATGGCCGCTGAGCCACACGACAGCGTCCTTGACCTGTTGATTGGCATCGTTGACGACGACAACGGACTGGCCAGCCGTGGTCGTGGTCACCAGCGGTCGCAGGCGGCCCTTGCGGATCAGCGCCCGGCTGCTCTTGCCGCTGCCGATGAAGTCGATGACGTACACGCCGGGTTTCGTGAGTTGCGGGAAGTCAAAGCGGCGCGGCATCCGCCGCAACGGCGGCTCGGTGTAGTTGTGCGTCGTCTCGGCATTGGCGACGAGGCCATCCAGGTTGATGTCGGTGTCCACTTCCCGCTTGTTTTCGCGGTAGTAGTTTTTCGTGTTGATTTCGAACACTTTGACGATCAGGGTGGGCACGTTCTTGACGTGCAGGTCGAGCGATACCGCTTCATCGGCGCCGAAGTTGGTCCTATTCGTCGCCGCGAAATCGATGTCGATGCGGTCCTTGAGTTGACGGAACAACTCGGGCGGCAACTGCGATGCCCACTGTTCCGGCTCACCGAGGCCGAGTTCGATTTTCGTCTCCGCGAACAGGTGGCGCACGTAAACGTCGTTGATGTACGGCTCAAACTCGCGCGGCGACTGAGTGGTGGCAAAGAAGTGTTTGAGGTAGGCACGCACCAGTAGTTCGTCATTACCGACGGGCGCCAATAAAGTGACGGCCCGCAAGTCGGCCGACAAATCCGCGGCATGCCGCTGTGATTCGTTTGACTCCAGCATGGCCTTGGAGATGTATGGCTGCCGGCGCGGCAACTTCAGGTATTCGAAGAACAGTTCCTTGGTGAAATTGCCGCGCTGTTGGTCCAGCACCAGCCGGTGATACAGGACGTGGCTCTTCAAGGTGCTGTGGGCGGCCGACAAACGGCGGACGAAACCGAGCAACCGGTCAAGATAGGCTTGGGTTTTGGCCGGGTCGCGCTGCCAGTCTTCATCGGCATTGGGCTGCAGCTTGCTCAGCCACGTGTGGGCGAAGGCGACTTGATTGAGGACGATTGGTCGCAATGCTAACAACTCTTCCAATTGCTTGAGAGTGAGCTGGCGGTGAATCGGATGCGTGCCGAACTCGCCGGCGCGGGGCGAGTTCAAGTCTTCGGCGATGAGGTTGGGCAAGTTCGGGACGTCCGGCCGTTCGAGCCGCTGCAGCAGTAGCCGACGGCGTTCCCATTCCAACTTCTCGCCGGCCAGCCAGTCGAGTGCCGATGGTTCGAAGTTGTCTAAGCCGTTGCCACGAGATAAAGATCGTGCCAGCAACGTGGCGCGGGAGAACAGACTTTGATCGAGTGAGGTCGGTAAATTAGGCGGGCGATCCGTGACGATTTTGGAATGGTCAAAGCGCAGATTGAGGCGGTTGCGTAGGTACTCCAGGGTTTTCTTGGGGTCTTTATCGTAAGTGAGCAAAGCCTGGCGTGTTTCGATTTCCGTGAGTCTTGCCGTGCGGCCAAATCGTTCCAGCCACGGCTTGATCAGCGGATCGACTTTTTCGAACTGTTCGGTGTGTTGGTAGTGAAGGCAGTGGTAAAAGTAATAGTCTTCGGTGCCGGGGATGAGTTGCTTCAGCGCGGCCGCCCGGTCTTTGGCCAGGGCGAAGTCCTCAACGAAGCCAATGTCGCCTGCGGTGGCGACTGACGGGAAGACTAACCACAAAGACGCAAAGGCACGAAGGAAGCACAAAGAAAACCGTCTTCTTTGTGTAATCTCTGTGTCTTTGAGTCTTTGTGGTTCGTTTTTTTTTGTCGCCGACTTCATGGTAGACCCTCAGCGCGAAGACTCTTCAATCCGATGATACGACGATTGAGCCGGTCCCGCGGATTGGCGAACCGGTGGATGTTACACAAAGTCGAACGGCGGGGGAAACAGTTCCGCAGGCCGCCGCGATCACCAGTCGGCCACGATGCACACCTGTTGAATCAAAGTCCGAACAACCGGCACAGCCGCATCAGGTGGCGGATTGGACTTTTTGTTGGCGCTGGGCCAGGTACGCTTCCAACGCGCCCAGCCACGGCCGAGGTGCCTCAACGCCAGCAGCGGTAATCAGGTGGGAATTGTCCAGCACGCTGAAACTCGGCCGACGCGCCGCTGCACCGAAATCGGCACTTGTGATCGGCAGGACATTTGCCTCGACGTTGGCGAGTTGAAAAATGGCCTGAGCAAACTCGAACCAGGTCATGGACCCGGCGTTGGTAACGTGGTATAGGCCAAATTGCTCGGTGCTGAAAAGGGCAGCAGCCGTCTTGGCCACGTCGACGGTGTAGCTGGGCGTGCAGCGTTGATCGTTGACAACTTTGATTGGCCCGCCACGCCCGGCTAACTTCAACATGGTTTCGACAAAGTTCGTGCCTTTGCCGCCGGAACCCCAGACGCCGTAGAGGCCGCACGTGCGGATGATGAAGTGCTTTTCGCACTCGGCCTGCACGGCATACTCCCCGGCGAGCTTACTGAGGCCGTACACACTGAGCGGGCCTGGCACGGCATCATGGCGGTACGCATCGTTGTGATCTCGTCGCGAGCCGAATACGTAGTCGGTACTGAAGTGAACCAGTGTGCAATCGAGCTTGGCACATGTCCGTGCCAGTGAACGCACGCCCCAGCTATTGACGGCAAAAGCGGCGTCCGGCTCGGCCTCGGCCTTGTCCACGAAGTTGTAAGCGGCGCAGTTGATGACAACGTCGGGCTTCAGTTCTGTCAACAATGCATCCAATGCGTCGGGCCGCAGCAAGTCGGCCGTAGGCCGTCCCAACTGCACGACTTCGGCGTCAAGCAACGGACACAGATCGCGACCGAGTTGGCCCGCCGCTCCGATCACTGCGTACTTCATGGCACATCCCTATGGCACCTGCCGGCGCGATGAGCATAATGGTAGGTATGAAACGGCTCGCGGGAATTGGCGTGTTGATGGCGGTGGGGTTGGCGGTGGCGCAAAGTCCGCCTGCCGTTACGGAAGGCCGATCCGCATCGCGCGGCTACGTCCATCTCACGAAAAAGGCCTACGTGCCGGCAAGCTGGACCCGCTCCGCATACGACAACGCCTGGAAACGCTGGCCCGAAGTCAAGGAAAAGCCTGCCGATTACGACCGGGCGTTCGCCGACTATTACGGACTGCATCCCGCGCCGTTTGACAACAAGAACTTGCCAATGGGGATGAAGGAGACCAGGCCGTTTCTCAATCGCACGCTCACGGTCGATTGCATGGTGTGCCATGGTGGCTCGATTCTCGGCGAGAGCTACATTGGCTTGCCGAACACTAGCCTCGACATCCAGGCGTTGTTCGAGGACATGACCGCGTCTGATGGATTACCCGGCCGCATGCCGTTCACATTTACACAAGTGCGCGGCACCACCGAAGCCGGAGCGATGGGTGTTTACTTGCTCGGACGGCGCAATCCTGATCTGACGCTACGTGCCAAGTCGCATGATCTAGGAGTGCACGATGATCTGTGCGAAGATCCTCCAGCATGGTGGCTGTTGAAGAAGAAAACGACCATGTATCACACCGGCGGCGGCGATCAGCGATCCGTGCGGTCGATCATGCAGTTCATGATGAGTCCGCTGACACCAGCGAAAGCGTTTGCCGACGCTGAGGCGGACTTCGCCGACATCCGGGAGTATTTTCTTTCGATTGAGCCGCCGAAGTATCCATACCCGATTGACGAGCAGCTAGCCAAAGTTGGCGAGGCGCTATTCGCTGACAACTGTGCAAGCTGTCACGGTACTTATGGGCCGAATGGACGCTATCCGAACAAGGTAATTCCGTTGGACGTAATCAAGACCGATCGCCACCGCTTTGACGGCATCGAGGATCGCTTTGGCTTGTACTACGATCAAAGCTGGTTCGCCAGGGAACAGACGGGCTGGCTGCAGGACGGGT
>JANNLP010000755.1:0-8300 GCA_031396905.1 Gemmataceae bacterium | reverse complement strand
AGAATACCATTGATCGGCGGCATTGCTCAGACTCCAATATCTTCATTCCACAACTGCGGGTGGTTGGCAATGAACTCCGTCATCAACTCAATGCAGCGTCGGTGTTGCAACACGTTCACCGTGACGCCACGGCTGCACAGCAACTCCTCTTCGCCGAGGAATGTTTGATTCTCGCCGACGATGACGTGCCTGATGCCATACAGCAGGATTGCGCCGCTGCACATGGCACACGGCGACAGCGTCGTGTAGATGGTGGATTCGCGGTAGACATTTGCAGCCCGGCGGCCGGCGTTTTCGAGTGCATCCATCTCGCCGTGAAGGATGGCACTGCGCTGCTGCACCCGGCGATTGTGGCCGCGACCGATGATTTGGCCGCGATGCACCAACACTGAGCCAATGGGAATACCGCCTTCGGCAAGCCCGGCCTCAGCTTCGGCAATCGCGGCCTCCATGAACAGATCCACGCGACGCCCTCCGTCAGCCGGCTTCGCCCATCTTTTCCATGCGCTTTGCCATTTCCTCCGGCGAGACATCTTCGACGTGTGTGGCGATGTACCATTTGTGGCCGAACGGGTCGATGACGCCGCCGGCTCGGTCGCCATAGAACTTGTTTTCGACGGGCCGCTCGACGGTGCCACCGGCGGCGATCGCGCGGTTGAACACGGTATCCACGTCATCGACGTAGATCATGATTGTGATTGGCGAGCCGCCAAATTTCTTCGGACCGTGGGCACCCATTCCCGGATGTTCATCGGCCATCATGATGATGGAGTTGCCGATCTTGAATTCACAATGGCCAATCTTGCCATCAGGTCCGGGGAGGCGATGCAGCTCGGTCGCACCGAATGCCTTTGCGTAATATTCGAGGGCAGCAGCCGCACCATCGACGACAAGATATGGCGTCGCGGTGTGGTAACCGTCGGGAATGGGTTTCACCTTGCTCATGGCTGCGTTCTCCGGAGTAATCACGAGGGACGATGCAACCCTATTTGCCCGCAGGGTTGATTCAAGGGCGGCGCGATTTGCTTTGGCACCTGCCGAAACATGCGGCTAAACTTTGACGACTTGAGATTACACCGGGAGTCGCATCGTGCCTGCATTCTTCGTGGCCATGTTATTGGCATTGCCCGCCGCTGAAGTTGAAACGCGGGAATATCGCATCCTTGTGGATGGCAAACCAGCCGGCTCGTACCGAATGACGATCAGCAAACAAGCCGATGGCAGCATCGTGCAGGCCGGGCAGGCCGACGTGATGGTGCAGGTATTGCTCAAGAAATTCGTTTACTCCTGCCGGGGCCAGGAAACTTGGAAAGACGGGAAGTTAATACGACTTGAAGCAACGACGAACGATGACGGCAAAAGATATCAGGTGCGTGTTGAGCCGCTAAGCTCCGAGCTGCGAGTGACGGTCAACGGCAAGACGCATTCGGCACCGTCGGTCGCCTCTTCGACGTCGCATTGGCATCTGCCTGCGGATCGGCGACAGGGCGACATCAGCCGCATCGATACCGACAATGGCCGGGTGCTGGCGGGGAAGATCTTCCATGTCGGTCGGGAGAATGTGATGGCGTCCGGCCAGTCGATAGCGGCCGACCATTATCGCATTACCGGAGCGGCCGGAGCCGAGTTATGGTTTGACGGCACGGATCGGCTGGTGCGGCAAGAGACTGTTGAGGAAGGCCACAAAGTCGTGCTGGAGCTGGTCAAATTCGCACGCTGAGTGATTTCCCCTTGCGATCCCACGTCGGGTTTGCTTAGACTATCGGCCTAACGCAATTGACCTCCACCAGGATGGTGTCACCATGGCCGACCGCGACTCGATTCGTCAGACACTGCTGCAATTTTTGCGCGAGGATTCCGCGGCCGATTTGGCCATCATCGAGGACACGTCCGAACTGCGGGGTGGGCTGGGCCTTGATTCTGTCGATTTCGTGGGCTTGGTGATGCGCATCGAAGGACATTATCGCATTCGGTTAACGCGTGAGGAGCTGGAAGGACTCAACACGGTCGGTGATTTGCTGACATTGGTTGAGGGCAAGACGGCGGCGATCGCGGCAATCCCCAATGCGGCAGCCGCCTGATTTCTCACGCAGCTTTAGTCGCCACTTTCGTTCGCAGATCCTTCAACGCCAACAATAAGCCATCGACTTGTTCCGTTGTGTGGTTGGAATTGATTTGCACACGCAACACGCCGGCATGGTACGGCACCGCCGGGAAGATGACGGATTGCACGTAGTAGCCCCGATCAAATAAATACCGGCCGGCCTTGAACGTGTCGGCTTCATCGCCGATGACGAGCGTGACAATCGGCGTCAAGCCACCAACGACCATGAAACCCATTTCGCTGGCGTGGGTCGTGAATCGCCGCAAGTTGTTGCGCATCCGCCCGACCAGCGCGGGGTACTCGCCGCTCTGCAGAATATCGACCACGGTGCAGATGGCGTCGAGGTAACAGGGCGCGACCGGGCCGCCGAAGATGTAGGTATTGGAGCGCATCTTGAGCAAGGTTTTCAAGTTGGTGGGGCAGCCGATGAAACCACCCATGCAAGAGAAGCCTTTGGAAAGCGAACCGACGACGAGCGCGTTGTCGTAGCTGCCCAGTGACTCCTTGACAGTGCCAATGCCCTTTGGGCCAAGCACGCCGGTGCCGTGAGCGTCGTCCACGTAAAGCACGGCATTGTGCTTCCGGCAAACACCGGCGAGTTCCTTCAGCGGCGGCAACGTGCCGCTCATGCTGTAGACACCATCGACGCACACCAGACCGAAACGGAATGGCCGGGCTTCGCGCATCACGCGGTCCAGGTCATCCGGATCATCGTGCTTGAATATTGCGGTGGCGACGCCGGACCCGCGGGCCATGCGCACGCCGTCGTGGATTGAGTTGTGGGCAAACTCGTCGGTGGCGATGAAATCGTGCTTGCCGACAAGGCCCGGAATCACGCCGAGGTTGACCAGCGTGACCGACGGATAAATAATCGCCGACTCGGTGCCGAGCCACGCGGCGATCTTGTCTTCGGCAACCGTGTGCGAACGAACTCCGGCAAAGGCTCGTGACGCTCCACTGTGCGTGCCCCATTGGGCGATGCCCCGGCGCAGTGCATCTTTGACGCGTGAATCCTGATCAAGACCAAGGAAACTATCGGAGCCGAAGTTGATGATGCGCTCGCCGTGAATGACGACTTCGCGGCCGGGGCCGACGGAATCGAAATCCAGGTCCTTCAAGTGGTCATCGGGAAAGCGGTCGGCAAAGTGCGTCAGGAATCGGCTTAAGCCCGTCTGCGCGAGAGTGGCGGTCCAACGATCCAGCGGCGCATCCATGCGAAAAACCTCCGGAAGATAGAGTATTAAATAGGGGCCGGGCAAGATAGCTTGAATATAGTGTCATACAGGGTTGACAATTCGGGCAATTTAAGGAACCCTGCGAGGATTCCATCGGGACGTGGCGGACTCAAGGACGGAGCCGGAGCGGATGATCGACGAGAATGTGTGGGCGGTCACGGGCGCAGGACGCGCGGCTTTCGCCGAAGCCGATGCGCCGGCGGTGCGATCCAAGCTGCAAGCCAAACTCATTGCTGAAAAACGACCGCTGAATCTCAAGAACGCCGACGACCAAAGTGTGGTCGGTTTGCTCGCCGTTCGAGAAGCATGTCGGCGTCAAACATCTAATCAAGATATGTCGGAGTGGGGTGTCATTGCGGCTCCGCGCACGCCCGGCCGATCCACCATCACCTCGGCATTGGAACGGTATCGGACTGAAGGCGCATGGGGCATCTCACCACATGTCGTGCCGCACTGTTCTTTGCATTCGCTTGCCGGATTGTTGAGTGTGGCTCTGGATATTCGCGGGCCTAATCTTGGCGTCGGCGGTCTCGCTGGTTGTGAAGGCGAGGCATGGCTCGTTTCCAGTGCGTGGTTGAACGAAGGCATGGTGCCGGGTCTGTGGGTGGTCATGACTGGATGGGACGGCGCGACTTGCAAAGGTATCGCGCTGGCGATGCAGTCGGGCATTGCATCAGCAATTCACTCAATTGCCTTTTGCTCACCGAGTCGTGCGGTCAATGTGATGGCACCCGCATTCTCCCTTGAAGCGATGGACCGCGTGCTGGCACTGGGTGATGGCGTACCGTTGCGCTCGCCCTGGTCGTTGCCGGGCGGGGCCACGTTGGAATGGCGAACGCGACGTGTTGCGGAAGGCAGGGCCGCCGCGTGACGCCGTCAGCAACATGGATCACTGGCGTCGGCATTTGCACGGCGTGCGGCAACAGCGTGGATGCAGTGGCCGATGTGCTGTTGAACGGCCGATCGGCGATTCGGACGGTTTCGCAATTCGACGCCGCTCAACACGCCAGCCAAATTGCCGCATCCGTGGATTCGATTCCCCAGCTAAGCGATTTCGACGCAACTGAACAGGCCGATCTCAGTCCGGCCGAGCGGCTGACTATCTACTGTGCCGGGCAGGCGCTGAGTTCGGCGGGATTGTGGGACCAGCGTCGCGAACTTCGAATCGGCCTCGCCATTGGTGTTGGTTCTGAATGGCTTCTGAATTGGGAAGGCGACGGCCTCGGACAATTCAGAGACCGCACGTACTCGGCTGTCGAAGTGACCCGCCGCGCATTGGGACTTAGCGGGCCGGCTGTCACTGTTTCAGCTGCTTGTGCCAGCGGCAACCATGCCATTGCGCTTGCCCGATTGTGGCTGCGACAAGGCGTCGTAGATGTTTGCCTGGCCGGCGGCTGCGACTTGGCGGTGACGCCGCTGACGCTTGCCAGCTTTGGGAACTTGAGGGCGTTATCCCGACGCAATGACGCGCCGACTGCCGCGTGCCGACCGTTCGACAAGAGCCGCGATGGCTTCGTGTTGGGCGAAGGCGGCGTGATCTGCGTGTTGGAGTCGGATGAATCGGCGAAACGTCGCGGCGTCAATGGCCTGGCCGAAGTCGCGGGCTTCGGCGCCACCAGCGATGCGCATCACCTTGTGATTCCCAGTCCCGACCCGGCACCGGCTGCGAAGGCGATTCGCTTGGCACTGGCTGATGCCGGGGTCAACGTTGATGACGTTGATTACATCAACGCGCACGGTACCAGCACACCGGTCGGCGATGTCATGGAAGCGGCCGCGCTGACGAGTGTGTTCGGCGAGTCGATTAAGACTGTGCCCGTGAGTTCCACCAAGAGCGTGAGCGGGCATTTGCTTACCGCCGCCGCTGCTTTCGAAGCCGTCGCCGGCATCATCGCGATGGATCGAGGCGCGATTCCACCGACGATCAATCTTGATGACCCGGACCCGGCGTGTGCGTTGAATCACGTGGCCCACACGGCACGACCAGCCAAGGTGACGACGGTGTTGTCCAATTCTTTCGGCTTCGGCGGTAGCAACACGGCACTGGTGCTGCGCAAAGTGGCGTAGCAGGCGATCCAAAGGCACGTTGGGCTTACTCCCCGGCGCCCGCCGGGCCTCTTCCCTATCTTCGGCATAACCGCTACAATCCCACTGTCATAGTGACTGTAAAGTCGGGGTGTGCCACGGGCGAACCGTGTGTAAGAAGCTCCTGTCCGTTGTAGAGTTTGCCCGCTTGGGTTCGTCGAAATTAGCGGTGGGTCGAATTGTAACTTTGCCTTTCGACCCGCTCGCACGCATCCGCTCGGCAATTGGCGGTGCGGCGCGATGAATTCGTCGGGTCGGCACGTCTGATGCTAGGAGGAAGGTCGCGGCGAAGGAAGTTGCCGAAGGAGGCTGACGTATGAGTGATCGGATGTCATTGAGTTCCACGTCGGGATCGACGCCTAACCCAGCCGGCCGTCCGGTCGTTCCCGCGGTGCACGAAGAGCTTGTCGCCGATGATCGGGCCATGGTGCGTCCGGCCGAAATGGTTGAGCGCAAGTTGCGGTCTATGTTGCGAGCCGTGCCGATGCCGGCAAGCATGATCGGCGGCACCTTCCGAAAACGCTGACAATCAGGCTGATTTTGGCCATTGTGATTATCTGTTGAATATCGAACCGGCCGGGGACCATCGGGTCTGCCCGGCCGATTGAATTATTGGCGGCGATGTAGCGTCAGTTTGGTAGTGCATTATGTCGGCGCTTTTGTCTCGGTCGCCGACGCCATGCCAATAACCGAGCCTCGACGACCTGCCGGACATGCGTGTCCGGTCACCCCCTGCGCCAACCCATGTCCCTTCGAACAGCGGTCGGCTTTTTCACAACCGAAATACGACTTATCGGCTCCCGAGCGGCTGAGGTCTGGCGAATGGTGCCGCGCCAACACAAGGCGGCATTCATGGCCGCGGGCGGCATTATGTCGCTCGGCTGTCTTGCCACCGTCGGCATCCCGCTCATGCTCGGCTGGCTGATCGACAACGTTCAGACAGGATCAACCCAAGGCCTCGGCAAACCCGAACTGTTCCGCACGGCAGCCATCTTCCTTTGCGGCATAGCCGGGCTGGTGTTTCTCCGTGAAGGCCTAAACGTCCTTCGTCGCTACCTCGTCGAGAACACTTGTACACGTATCGACAAATGGCTCAATGTCAAAGTCGTTCAACACCTGCTTCGCACCGATTTGAATTACCTGACCCACGAGAAGGTCGGGGCAATTCACGGTCGTATCACCCGTTCGATCGATGGGTTCATTCGCTTCCTGCGTGTCGGCTTCCTCGACTTCTTCCCGGCGCTTCTCACAGGCGGCCTTGCCCTGGCGGCCACGCTGACGAAGCAACCGTGGATGGCGCTAGCCATGGTCGGCGTGATTCCGGTGTCGCTATCGATCACCGCGTGGCAACTGTTGTCGCAGAAGGGCATTCGCCTGCGGATCATGCGCAGCCGTGAGGAACTTGACGGCACCGTTGTCGAACAGCTGGGCGGGATCGACTTTGTTCGCGCAGCCAACACGATCGATCGCGAAGTCAGCCGTGTGGAGCTGGCCGCCGAGCATCGCCGTGGCACGGAAATTAAGCACCATTTCGAGATGTCGCTCTTCGGCTCGGCCAAGGCTGTGACCGAGGGCTTTTTCCACGTCGTCGTGTTGGGAGCGGCAGTGCTGCTCGCCATCGATGGCCGCATCGGTTATGGCGACATCCTGACCTACTCGATTCTCTTTCTCAGTGTGATGTCGCCATTAAGCGAAATCCACCGCGTACTGGACGAAGGCCACGAAAGCAGCCTGCGTGTTGCCGACTTGATGGCGATTTTGGCCCAGCCCGCCGACCAGTCATTCACGACGGAAGAGACCGAACCGGACTACGATCCGTGCGCGCCGGCCATTCTTGTCGATGATTTACACGCCGACTATCGACTCGACGGAAACCGCCGGATGCGCGTGTTGAACGAAGTCTCGCTGCGCATCGAACCCGGCGAGACCATCGGCGTGGCCGGCTGCTCCGGCTCCGGTAAATCGACCTGGCTTAAAGTATTGCTGCGTTTGCTGCACCCGGTCTCGGGTTCGATCCACGTGCGTGGAGTGCCGTTGGAACAACTGTCGCGCACGCAGATTTCCAAGCTGTTCGGCTATGTGAGCCAGCAGCCGTTCATCTTTGCCGGCACGGTTGAAGACAACATCCGCTACGGTTGCGGCGAACACTCGTTCGTCGAAGTCGTGCGTGCGGCCCAGCAGGCCGGCATTCACGACGAGATCGAAGACATGCCCGATGGTTACCGCGCCCGCATTGCCGAGCGCGGCCAAAACCTATCCGGCGGCCAACGTCAGCGCCTGGCCCTGGCCCGAGTGTTCCTCAAGAACCCGCCGATCCTGATTCTTGATGAAGCGACGAGCGCTCTCGACAACATCAACGAGCGCCATGTGCAGAAGGCCATAGAAGCGGCTCGCGCCGACCGCACGGTGATCCTTGTAGCCCATCGCCTCAGCACGCTGGCCGAAGCCGACCGCATTGTGGTCTTTGAAGAAGGCCGAGTCGCCGAAATGGGCACCTATCAGGAATTGTTGGAGCGAAACGGTGTCTTCGCCTCACTCGTGGCACATGCTCAAGGCGAAGCGACAGTGGACCAATCTCCCGATATCGCAACGACGGTATCCGTCCCCGTTGGTTCGGTGGCCCATAGTTCCGATGTACCCATTCAGGCCGCAATTTGAGATAGGTGCGGCGACCCAGTAGCCGACCGCAAACTCCGCATATCCGCCACCGGTTGCACTGAATTGATGGTTCGCCGGTGACCACGACCGTTGCCTATCGTGGTAAGCTGTGAGTGGAGGTGCTCTATGAGCGGCCATCCGCCAACACATCGACCCTGCTATTCCGCGAACGTCCTGCCGTTTCAACTGCCTCAATTCCGCGTCGTCATTCTCGGCAA